>CAYTUT010000084.1:0-7325 GCA_964441295.1 uncultured Christensenellaceae bacterium
GGTTGATGCACTGAACTTTTATGCCTGTTTCGCTGACCTCGGCAATAGATATTGCGGCACGTCTAACGACATCAATATTTTCTACGCTGGTTGGATTGGGGACTCCCACGCATATGTTATAGGCGTTTGCGTTTTCCATCGCAATATCAGCGGTTTTGTCCTCCGACCACATTGCGGCCACTACCACTGCGTAACGGTATTCGACAGTGTTGCCCATTGTCAAACGCTGGTTGCAATAGTCCATAGATATAGTTTTTTTATCGGTATCGAAAATAATCTGTCCATCCGCCACAGGTATTTCGGATATGTCCGCAGTCGGTCCGCGGAAAAAATTGATTACTGACATAATGCCCTCCTTTTTTATTAAAGTTTATATTACCTCTGCGTTATTCGAAATAATAACTGTCAAAAACGCAATAATCGTCATTGATTATTCGTTGGTAACATACGCGGCGAATTCTCTCTAGATATCTTTGACATATAAATTGCGTTGTTGTATAATTCACCTTATAAGGAGAAAGTTATGAAAATGGTAATAAAGAAAGAGGAAGTCTTCAATATTCCCAATATATTGACTTATATCAGACTGCTCGCGGTACCCGCATTTGTGCTAACCTTCTTTTTAGTCACAAAGACAGCTTTCGTCAATATATATGTGTCGCTTGCAATATTCTTGTTCGCTTCGCTAACTGATGTTGTTGACGGCAAAATCGCAAGAAAGTACAATCAGACCTCCGACCTTGGCGGCGTACTCGACCCGCTCGCCGACAAGCTGCTTCAGGTTTCGGTAATAATCTGCCTAACAATCGGCGGGCAGATTCACTGGATATTCCCCGTCCTCATCGGCGCAAAAGAGCTGTATATGATATTAGGCTCTGTTATGCTTGCCAACAAAAATATCGTAGGCAAAGCCAATTTCTTCGGCAAAGCGGCAGCATTTGTATTCGCTATTGCTATACTGATGAGCTTCTTTGCGGGAAAAGGCGGTATTATTGCCGACTATGCCGGGAGCAATGCTAACAGCATATACACCATAGCGACTTATGCTGTATTCGGTATCGGTATGGTGTTATCATACACTGCTGCGATTGTCTATACCAAAATGGTGCTCGACCAAATCGGCGGCGTGAAAAAACTTAAGGACAGCGAAAATATCAAAATTGATTACAGTATAAATAATAAAAAGAAGTAGTACACAAAGAGGATTATCTTAAATGGAAATGAACAAAACATATCAACCTCAAGAATTTGAAGACTCATTATATGAGTTTTGGCAAAGCAAGAAGTATTTTCATGCCGTTATCGACAAAAACAAAGAACCGTTCTCCATTGTTATTCCCCCGCCAAATATTACGGGTCAACTCCACATGGGACACGCTCTCAATAATACAATTCAGGATATAATTATCCGTTTTAAGAGAATGCAGGGATACTGCACTCTTTGGCTGCCCGGCACAGACCATGCCTCTATCGCTACCGAGGTAAAGATAGTAGAAGCCATGGCGGAGCAAGGACTTAGTAAAAAGGATGTAGGCAGAGACGGTTTTTTGGAGAGAGCCTGGGAATGGAAAAAGCAGTACGGCGGCAGAATCGTAGAGCAACTGAAAAAGCTCGGCTCCTCCTGCGACTGGGACAGAGAGGCCTTTACCATGGACGAAAGATGCAACAAGGCTGTCAAAAGAGTATTTATCGACCTATACAACAAAGGGCTGATATATCAGGGCGACCGCATCATCAACTGGTGCCCGTGCTGCAAAACCGCGATTTCGGACGCTGAGGTTAATTATACCGAACAAGCATCTCATCTCTGGCACATTCGCTACCCTCTTGCGGACGGCAGCGGAGAGCTGACAGTAGCTACAACGCGGCCCGAGACTATGCTGGGCGATACCGCAGTCGCGGTCAATCCTCTTGACAAGCGTTATCAGCACATGATAGGCAAAATGCTTATCCTTCCGCTCGTCAACAAGCAAATACCCGTTGTTGCTGACGAATATGTGGAGATGGACTTCGGCTCTGGCGCCGTCAAAATCACCCCGGCGCACGACCCCAACGACTTTGAAGTGGGCTTGCGGCACAGTCTTGACGTCATTCGCGTAATGAACGACGACGGCACGATGAATGGATTCGTACCCAAGTACGAGCGTATGGACAGATTCGCGGCAAGAAAGGCTATTGAGAAGGATTTGCAAGAAGGCGGTTATCTTGTCAAAAAGGAAAACTACACTCACAATGTCGGAGAGTGCTATAGATGCAAGACCACTATCGAGACAATAGTCAGCAAACAGTGGTTTGTCAAAATGGAATCTCTTGCAAAGCCCGCCATTGATGTGGTGAAAAAGAAAAAAATACAATTTTTGCCCGATAGATTCAGCAAAATATATTTCAATTGGATGGAAAACATTAAGGACTGGTGCATTTCTAGGCAATTATGGTGGGGACACCGAATACCTGCCTATTACTGCGACAGCTGCGGCTGTACAGTGGTTGCTGAGGAGAAACCCGAAGTCTGCTCCAAATGCGGCGCGTGCGATTTTCATCAGGACGAGGATGTGCTGGATACCTGGTTTTCCTCGGCGCTTTGGCCTTTCTCCACTATGGGATACCCCGACAAGACTGCGGACCTCGAGTACTTCTACCCCACAAATGTGCTGATAACGGCATATGACATAATCTTTTTTTGGGTCGCGCGTATGATTTTTTCGGGACTTGAGCATATGAAAGAGATTCCGTTCTCTGATGTGCTTATTCATGGTATTGTAAGAGATGAGCTGGGCAGAAAAATGAGCAAATCTCTAGGCAACGGTGTAGACCCTCTCGAAATAATAGAAAAATACGGCGCTGATTCGCTTAGGTTTTCTCTCTCTAACGGCATTGCAACGGGTGGAGATACCCGCTTTTCAGCCGAAAAAGTCGAGAGTTGCCGCAACTTTATCAACAAAATATGGAATGCCTCCCGCTTTGTGCTTATGAACCTAGACGGCGTTACCATCGGTGACATCTCCAAAGTCAGCAAGACAATGGCGGACAAATGGCTGCTCTCAAGGCTCAACCAAACTATCCGCAATGTCACCAAAAACCTGGAAAAATACGAGATAGGTATTGCAGGCAGCAAGCTGTATGACTTTGTGTGGAGCGAGTTTTGCGACTGGTATATCGAACTCGCAAAGCCCGTCCTCTATGGCGATAATGCAGAAAAACGCGCGGATACCATGACCGTACTAGTGTACGCATTGACCGAAATACTCAAATTGCTGCACCCTTATATACCCTTCGTCACAGAGTGCATTTACAAAAACCTGCCAAAATCCGAAGAATCCATCATGGTAAGCAGTTGGCCCAAACAGCAAAAGAAATTCGCATACACCAAGGAAGCCAAGCAATTCGACGGCATAATGGAGATTATCCGCACTATCCGCAATATCCGTACCGAGGTCGGTGTATCCCCGTCAAAGCGTGTAAAGATACTGCTTGTCGCCGGCGAGTACAAGTCGGTTATATCAAAATGCCACTCCTACATCGAAAAGCTGGCGGGAGTCAGTGATATTCAATATATTTCGCGCGAGGCGGTCCCCGACAAGGTCAGTTCGGCAGTGACAGCGTATGCCGAAATATATATATCGCTCGGCGAGCTTGTGGACACCGCGAAAGAAATCGAGAGGCTAAGCGTGGAAATACTCAAAGTGGAGAAAGAAATAGAACGCTCGGAGAATATGCTCAACAACAAAGGCTTTGTCACAAAAGCGCCTCACGCAGATGTTGATGACGAGAGAGAGAACATCTTAAACTACCGCGACAAACACACAAAATTAACTGAGCGTATGGCGCTGTTGAAATGATTATTAAGCAACCCGCTAATGGGTTGCTTTTTATTTGCGAATAGTATGAATTCTGAATTTTCACATTATCGAGAATAAATTTAGACGCTCTTAGAATGATTATTTGGCAGCTCTTCAAGCGGTTTTTTTTATTTGAGAATAGTATATGTTGCTAAATTTGTCAGATATCTCAAAATATTATGCGGATATATCTACACTTTTCAAAAAAATTAGCACTCTTAGTAAAAAAGTGCTAAAAAATACTTGAAAAAAATACGGACGCGTGTTATATTATTAGTCAGTCATATGGAATGGATTTTTAGATGCTTTACTATAATTTAACTAATGTAGTTGACATCAATATTAATAAGGAGGCAAATATATGATAATTAGACCATTATTTGACAAAATTGTTATCGAAACTGTGGAAAGTCAAGAAACAACTGCGAGCGGCATAGTGCTCCCCGGCTCGGCTAAGGAAAAGCCCCAAATGGCAAAGGTGATTGCGGTTGGTCCCGGCGGGATTGTTGATGGCAAAGAGATTACCATGCAGGTTAAGGTCGGAGATGTAATACTGTACAATCAGTATGCCGGCAGCGAGTTCAAGCTTGATAAAAAAGAGGTTATTATTTTAAGACAAAGCGATGTATTGGCTATTGTCGAAAAATAGGGAGGTATAGATTATGGCAAAACAATTTAAGTATGGCGAGGAAGCTAGAAAAGCATTGGAAACAGGTGTAAATGTCCTTGCAGACACCGTAAAAATCACACTTGGCCCTAAGGGTAGAAATGTTGTGCTTGACAAGAAATTCGGCGCTCCGCTCATCACCAATGACGGCGTAACAATCGCAAAAGAAATAGACATTAAAGACCCGTTTGAAAACATGGGCGCGCAGCTTATTCGCGAGGTATCGGTCAAAACCAACGATGTAGCCGGCGACGGCACCACTACTGCCGCCCTGCTTGCTCAGGCGATAGTGCGCGAAGGCCTCAAAAATGTTGCGGCAGGCGCCAATCCGATAATACTCAAAAAGGGCATAGCCCTTCTCACCGAAGCCGCTGTTGCGGAGCTGAAAGCTATCAGCAAGCCCATCACCGATAAGAAAAATATTGCGCAGGTCGCAAGTATTTCGGCAAGTGACGAGCTTATCGGCGAGCTTATCTCCGACGCTATGGAGAAAGTAGGTAAGGACGGCGTTATCACAATAGACGAGGGCAAGACAATGGGCACCGAGCTTAATGTAGTTGAGGGAATGCAGTTTGACCGCGGCTATGCTTCGCCTTATCTTGTCACCAATCCGGACAAAATGGAAGCAGTGCTTGAAGATCCTGTTATACTGATTACCGACAAAAAAATCAGCAGTATTCAAGAACTTCTGCCCTTGCTTGAGCAAGTGCTCAAAAACGGCCTAAAACTTTTGTTGATTGCCGAGGATATCGAGGGAGAAGCATTGTCTACAATAATCGTCAATAAGCTCAAAGGCATTTTCAACTGTGTAGCGGTTAAGGCGCCCGCTTTCGGCGACCGCCGCAAGGCAATGCTGGAAGATATTGCGATATTGACCGGCGGAACTGTAATATCTAGCGATTTGGGCTTAGAGCTCAAAGAAACCACGCTTGCAATGCTCGGCAGAGCAAAGCTCGTCAAGGTTGACAAGGACAACACCACAATAGTGGGCGGTATGGGCGACCCCGGCGCTATTCAAAGCCGTATAGGTACCATCAAGGCGCAAATCGAGTCCACTACCAGTGATTACGACAAAGAAAAGCTTCAAGAGAGAATGGCGAAGCTGTCAGGCGGTGTCGGTGTTATCAGCGTTGGCGCGGCAACCGAAGTGGAGATGAAAGAGAAGAAGCTCCGCATCGAGGACGCTTTGGCGGCAACTCGTGCGGCTGTTGAGGAAGGTATTGTCCCGGGCGGCGGCGTAGCGTTGATTTCTATTATTCCCAAGCTCAAGAAGGTTGCGGCAACCCTAGCTGGAGATGCAAAGACCGGTGCAGAAATCGTACTTCGCGCCCTTGAAGAGCCAATCAGACAGATTGCGGATAATGCAGGTATTGAGGGCAGTATCGTTGCCAACAATGTGCTCAATTCTAAAAACAAGATACCCAATTACGGATACGATGCGCTAAACGGCGAATATTGCGATATGGTCGCGCGCGGTATTATCGACCCGACTAAGGTTACAAGGACAGCGCTGCAAAACGCGGCGAGCGTGGCTGCCACTCTCCTTACAACCGAAGCGTTGGTTGCGGATATTCCCGAGCCCCCCGCGCCTCCAATGATGCCTCACGGCGGAGATATGTATTAATATTCAAAACATCTTATGCTGCAAAAACGAACCGCAATTCATTGCGGTTCGTTCTTTTATGTTCGTCAGTCCAAAAACTACACAAACAGTCGTTATGCGATATTTTATTACTCCGCCTTCTCTGCTGACACTTCCGCTTTCTCTGCTGGAGCATCCGCAGAACTATCATCTTTAGCCTTCTTTCCCTTTGCGGATTCTTCCTTAAGTTTTGTCTCCACACCAAGGGTCTTGTTGATAAAGCTTAGCACATCGCCGTATACCTCGTCCTTATTGGTCTCATTGAGTATCTCATGACGCGCATCAGCATAAAGCTTAAACTCGGCTTTGCTCAAGCCAAGCGCCTTGTACTCCTCATAGAGCCTTGTTACAAGCTTGCCGTCTCCGCCAACCGGGTCCTTGTCTCCGCTAACAATCAAAATTGGAAGCTCTTTGGGGATAGCCGCAAGACCTTTTGGGGTATACAGCTTGCCCAGTCCCTTAAAGAATGACACTTGGAATCCAAGACTCATCGCAAAATGAGCTCCGCAGAAGGGGTCTGCGATATACTTTTTGCTGACGTCCGCGTCGCGTGAGAGCCAGGCAAATTTTTGCTTTTCAGCGGCAAAGGGCTTGTCATACGCTTCAAAACTCATTTTTGCAATCAGCTTCGCCGGCTTGTCGTTGCCGAATAGATATGCCTGCACAATCGCGATTATCTTGCCGACCTTTGTTAGCGGTATATTCATATACGCAGAGCCGCTAAGCACAACACCGGCGATATTTGCCGCATTTTTCTGAATGTATCCTTGTGACAAAAACGAGCCGTAGCTGTGTCCTAACAATAGTACAGGCAGCTTGTATTTGTCTTTGGCGTATTTGGTTAGGTTAATCATGTCAGAAATAGTATCGTTGAAACAGTCTCCGTCAGCTATGCCGCGATTGTCATAGCCGCAGGTTTTGCCATGCGCGCGGTGGTCATCGGCGACAACAATATAACCATTACTGTTGAGAAAGGACGCGAAATGGTCGTATCTCGCACAATGCTCCCCCATACCATGGGCAATCTGCACAACAGCGATGGGTTTTTTTACCTCATCCCAAGCATAACAGAATATCTCGGTCCCATCAAAACTCTTGAGTTTGAACTCTTTCATATCAATCCTCCACTAAAACGCATTTTATGTGTATATAGTAATAATTTTACAATAAATACTTA
>CAYTUT010000085.1:0-7214 GCA_964441295.1 uncultured Christensenellaceae bacterium
TACGCTGTAGCAAGGAGCGATTATGGCTGATTATACTCCCCATACCGATGCTGAAGTTAAGTCAATGCTTAAAAAAATAGGCGTTGGCTCTATCAAAGCTCTTTTTCGCGATATACCTTCCGGACTAAAGCTTAAATCGCTCAAACTGCCAAAAGGGAAATCACAAGCGGACACCGAGAATTACATAACCGATATCGCCGCGAAGAATACTGTATTCAACACCATTTTGCGCGGCGCAGGCGCGTACTCCCATTATATTCCTCCGGTTGTACGCAATCTTGCTTCAAGGTCAGAGTTTTTGACCGCTTACACTCCATATCAGGCAGAACTGAGTCAGGGCATACTGCAATCAATATTCGAATATCAGACCATGATATGCGCGCTCACCGGCATGGATGCGGCAAATGCCTCGCACTATGACGGAGCAACCGCGGCGGCAGAGGCTGTATTGATGTGTGTCGAGCGCAACAGAAGAAAAGTACTTGTCGCGCCTCATATCAAGCCGGACACCCTTGCGGTATTCAAAACTTACTTTGACAATTTCGGAGTAGAGATAGTATACGCTAAGGAAAAAGACGGGGGCTTTGACATTGACTATGCCAAGACCCAATTAGACAATACTTTTGCCGCAGTGTATATCGAACAGCCGTCATACCTCGGCAATATCGAGGATGCGGACAAAATCGGCGGAGCCGCGCACTCGGCAGGCGCAAAGTTTGTAATGGGCGTGTACCCTATTTCGCTGGGTCTATTAAAAAGCCCTTCGGCATGCGGCGCTGACATTGCAGTCGGCGAAGGTCAGTCTCTAGGCTTGCCGCTGTCCTTTGGCGGACCTTATATTGGCTTTATGGCGACTGCAAAGGCGATGCAGCGCAAGCTGCCCGGAAGAATCGTAGGGGAGACGGTCGATTCTCAAGGCAAACGCGCGTATGTCCTTACGCTTCAGGCAAGAGAACAGCACATAAGGCGCGAAAAAGCTTCCTCCAACATATGCTCCAATCAAGCGCACTGCGCGCTGACTGCCGCAATGTACCTTGCGACTATGGGCGCAGAGGGACTAAGAAAGACCGCTCAAGCCTGCATCAATAACGCCCATTACCTCAAGGACTGCCTTGTCGAAGCAGGCTTAACGCTTGACAACAAGGGCGAGTTTTTCAACGAATTTGTCACCTCGTCGGCTGTCCCCGCGCAAGAAATTATTAACGCGCTTGCGCGCAGAGGAATACTCGGAGGCTTGCCCCTTGATGATTACCGTATTCTTTGGTGCGCTACCGAGACGGTAAGTGTCAAAGCGATCCAAAAGACGGCGCAGATAGTTAAGGAGGTGGCAAAATGCTGACAGTTTACGAAAGAAGCAAAAAAGGAAGGACCGCTTATTCGGGTCCCGACTGCTCCGCTCCCGATTACAAGATATCTGCCGCGTACTTAGCGGACAACGCGCCGAAACTGCCCGAACTCAGCGAGATTGATGTGGTACGCCACTATACCGAGCTGTCATTGCACGCTTTTGGCGTGGACAACGGCTTTTATCCATTAGGCTCTTGCACAATGAAATACAATCCGAAGCTCAACGAAGCGCTTGCTTCGCTTGATAACTTCACATCCGTTCACCCTTTGCAAGGCGAAAGGTACGCTCAAGGCGCGCTTGAGCTGATGTACAGGCTGTCCGGAAGCCTTGCGGAGATTACGGGCATGAGCGGCTTCACCTTACAACCTGCGGCAGGCGCTCACGGCGAGTATACCGGACTTTTGATGATAAAAAAATATCACGAGAGCCGCGGTGACGCAAAACGCACAAAAATAATCGTCCCCGACTCGGCGCACGGCACTAATCCCGCAAGCGCAACGCTTGCAGGACTGAGTATTGTCAATATTCCGTCCTGCGCGGACGGAGGCGTAGACCTTGACGCTCTTAATGCGGCGTGCGACGATACCGTAGCGGGGCTAATGCTGACGAATCCCAATACCTTGGGCAAATTCGAAAAAAATATCAAGCTAATATCCGAGACCGTACACAAAGCCGGCGGCTTGCTCTATTATGACGGAGCTAATCTCAATGCCGTCATGGGTGTTGTGAGGCCCGCGGACATGGGCTTTGATGTGGTGCATCTCAATCTTCACAAGACCTTCTCCACTCCCCACGGAGGCGGAGGCCCGGGCGCCGGACCTGTCGGGTGCGTTGAAGCGCTTGCCCCTTATCTCCCCTCTCCAATAGTTGTAAGGTACGGCAAGGGCTATGCTTTCCAAGTACCTGCGCACAGCATCGGCAAGGTAAAATCCTTTTACGGCAATTTTGCAGTCTTAGTCAGAGCGTACGCATACATCGTGACCTTAGGCAAAGAAGGCATCAAAGACGCGGCGCAAAAGGCAGTGCTTAACGCCAACTATCTCAAAAAACTACTCAAAAAGATTGATTATTGCAGTGATTCGCTTTGTATGCATGAGTTTGTTTTGAGTATGGAGAAGCTCAAAGAGGATACAGGCGTGTCCGCGCTCGATTTAGCAAAAGCCATGATTGACGAGGGTATGCACCCGCCCACTATGTACTTCCCGCTGATAGTGCACGAGGCGCTGATGTTCGAGCCGACCGAGACAGAGAGCAAGGAGACACTTGACGATGCCGCCGAAAAGATCCTAAAGTTAGCCTCAAGAGCGTACACCGCTCCCGAAGAATTGCATCAAGCGCCGCGCCATGCTTATATAACTAGACCCGATGATGTTATGGCCGCGAGAAATCCCAAGCTGAAAATCGAAAATATTTAGCGCTTAGCCATTTACAAGAACTACCCTGCCGCCTTGCCTTGCGCAAAGATTAGTTGCATAGTCTAATAACCGCGTCCAAGCGGCACGATATAGACTCATATTGTCTGCCAAAAGCCCGTCGAATAATACAGCCCAATCAAAGCTGATTACGGCGGGCTTTTTATTTGCGGACTTTTTATTTGCGGACTTTTTGCTTTTCGCCGTAACGCTTTTTCATAACGCGGCATATTAATTAATAAAATTAGCAAAAAGGGGTCAATATGCAGATATATGTAGTTAAAAGCGGCGATACGCTGTGGCGCATATCCCAAGCCTTCGGTGTGACTGTCGATTCTATAGTTACTGCCAACGAAATACCCGAGCCAAGCAGGCTTGTCGTAGGTCAGGTGCTGGTAATACCTATTACGGGAATGTATTATTGGGTGGTACCCGGCGACAGCCTGTGGAAAATCGGTCAGCGCTTTGGAATCAATTACTTGACGCTTGCGCGGATTAACAATATAAATGTTAACGCGCCCCTCATGGTAGGAACGCGCATATACATTCCTCCCCTTCCCAAATATACGGCGGAGACCAACGCATATATTGAGCCGTCAGGCGGTACAATAAGCCCCGCTCTGCTCCAGGACGCAAGGCGCGCCGCGCCCTATCTTACATATCTTGCGCCTTTCAGCTATGCCGCGCGCAGCGACGGCTCCCTATCCCCCCTCGCTTTGGACGGTATCCCCGCGCTTGCCGAAGCGAATAACGCAACGCTGATGATGGTAGTTACCAATCTTGAGGGCGGAGCGTTCAGCGGCACCCTTGCGCGAAGCATACTCGAAAGCGACCAAGCCCAGCAAAACCTCATAGAAAACATAATAAGTACCGCGAACAGCCTTTCGGTTTTTAGCGATATACATTTTGATTTTGAATACATACCCGTGGATTTGAAAGAAGAATATGTTGCCTTTCTCAACCGCGCGGCAAAGGAACTGAGAGCTCAAGGCTATATGGTATCCGCGGCGCTAGCGCCCAAGACAAGCGCGACACAAAGAGGTCAATGGTACGAGGCGCACGATTACGCCGCAATAGCTGATGCGGTGGATTTTGTGGTGATAATGACATACGAATGGGGTTATTCGGGCGGACCTCCCATGCCTGTCTCGCCGATTGGTCCCGTGGAGCGGGTTTTGCAATACGCGCTCACCGAAATGCCTGCTCAAAAAATATTGATGGGGCAAAACCTATACGGCTATGACTGGACCCTGCCGTACGCTCCGGGCAATCCGCCTGCCCGCGCAATAAGTCCTCAGACTGCAATAAACATTGCAAGGGACAATAATGTGTCCATTCAATACGACAGCGTTGCCCAAGCGCCCTATTTTAACTACACTCTGGACGGTGTAAGGCATATTGTCTGGTTCGAGGATGCGCGCAGCGTGCAGGCAAAATTCAACCTGCTCAAGCGTCTGGGCTTGCGCGGTATCAGCTATTGGAAGCTGGGTCTGCCCTTCCCCCAAAACTGGCTGCTCGTCGGAGATAATTTTGATGTGGTAAAAAAATAATATACGAGGCAAGATTAGCGGCGCTATAAAAGAAATCCCCATGCGAAGCCGTCTCTTTTGCCAAGCTCTTTGAGTTCTTTGCCGTCTATTGTCTCAATCAGCTTGCAAAAGGTTGCAATCTGCTCGCGCATCATTTCGTAGTTGATTTTTTCGATATATCCGTCAGGCGCGTTATTGCATAGGTAATCCGGTCCGGGGCACAGCGATATCGAAGGTATGCCCTTCTTGTATATCGGCTGACCTTCTCCGAAATGCACAAGGTTTTTGGGCTGCAAAATCAGTGTTTTTGCGTGCACTCTGTCCTTAATAGCTTCCTTATACAACTCTGCCATAGTTTTGTTGGATGTGTAGACAAGCTCGGGGTCGATATCACTGACTTTCGCGAACTGTTTGCGGTCGGGACTATCCCTCCACTCACTGCATCCGAGGTGTTCCATGGTCAGCCCGGCTACCGCCTGCAGATTATCATTAATCCCGTCCCACAGCTCGCGGTGCGCATTCAAAAACTTTGTTGTAGCCTGATTGAGGGCATCGCCGAACTGGTGCAGCTGGAAATGACCGGTGACAAAGCTGAAAACAAGGTTTTTTTTTCGTTTTTCTATAGGAATCGAAGCAAAATAACGCGCAAGGCTCAGCAGACCAATCGAGCCGTTTTCCTCAAAAGCGTTGGTGCCGTCCGTGTGTGTATTGATAAGTATTGACTCTCTGCTGTCTGCTCTGAGCACTGCGTATATCGTACGGGTGGGCGCGCTGTTTTCTACCTCGGCGACAAGCTTGAGCGTTGCTTTTTCGCGTCTTTTTGCCGCCGCTATTATTTTTCTCCCCTGTATCTCGTCCACCCACAATGCCGGTATGCCCGCATATTTTTTCATGAAAGGCAAATATTGATGACGCGCCAAATCGTCACTGCAGCCCTTCATTATACATATCACCGCTTTGGCTCCGGCGAGTTTTGCAACGGACAGCAACGGAGGCAGCACAAAGCTCGCAACTACCGGGCTTCCTTGCCTTTTGGGAGGCGAATAATCCTCGGGAAAACAATCCCTTTTCTTAAATATCAGTCCGCAGCTTGCCTCAAATATCGGCATGGTTACGACCGCAATCTTATTCTTGCAGCCAAAGACAGAGGCTATTGCCTTGCCGCACCAAACCATCTCTGCGGTGACTCCCTCTTCTTTGGTACAGCCGCTGTAAGGGTAATACGACGGCCTGTCCACCTCGATTACTTTGCCGCGGTCATTGTAGGACAACCCCCAACTGAATGGCTCCCAACGACGAAAACTATAGGTGTCGCTATTCACCTCATAACCCATCGAGATAAGCTCTCGCTCCAGCCAGTCAATCATGTTTTGATGCGCCGCATTCCCTGTGAGCCGCGGCCCAAAGCCGACCAGCTTCTCTTCGTACTGCTTCAATTCCTCTAGATTAAATAAACCGCTTCTATCCGACACATCCGCACCTCCCCGACAGTATAATATAATTATACAATATCGCTCTTGCCAACTCAATAACATATATTACTTTTTGTATTATCCAGCTCTAAAAATCTTCATGCTATTGTACGCGGCATAATTGCTGTGTTATAATAAGTTGCGAGGTGGATATGAAAATATTAGCGGTACCAAATAGTTTTAAGGGCAGCAGGAGCAGCGCGGAGCTTTGCGAGGATTTGAAAAGAGGTTTTTTGAGCGTTGACGCCAATGCCGACTTTGTGGGAATTCCCGTAGCGGACGGCGGAGACGGATTTTTGGCGTCTATGGTTAGCGCGCTCAAGGGGCAATATATCGAGATAGACACTTTTGACCCTCTGGGGCGTCCTATTAAGTCATTGGCGGGTATTTATAAAGATACTGGCATAGTTGAGATGGCTCTTGCCTCCGGGATAGCTCTTCTAGACAGCGCGGAGGCCAATCCGCTAATCGCTTCTACATACGGTACTGGTTTGATAATCAAAGAACTGCTGCGTTTGGGTATAAGGAGCATCGTAATAGGCATAGGAGGCAGCGCCACTAATGATGCGGGCATAGGCTGCCTTAATGCGCTCGGATACCGTTTTCTCGACCAACACGGCGTTGAGCTGTACCCTTCGGGCGCCGCGCTTAACAGCATTTGCTCTATTGACGCCGCTAATGTATTGCCTGGGCTAAAGTTGTCTAATATTACTGTAGTATGCGATGTCACCAACCCCCTTTACGGCACAAGCGGAGCAAGCTATGTCTACGCGCCGCAAAAGGGCGCAACGCCTGATATGGTCGTACAACTCGATAAAGGGCTGCGCAATTTCGCCCAAGTGGTATATGCCCATACCGGAGAGGATTATTCGGCGCTCAGCGGCGCAGGCGCGGCGGGCGGCATCGGCTTTGGACTGGTCTCGCTTGCTGGAGCATCGCTCAAAAGCGGCGTTGATACAGTGCTTGAGCTTACCGGCTACGAAAAAGAACTGGAAAACGCGGACTTGGTAATCACCGGCGAGGGGCGTATCGACGAACAGACAAAACAGGGCAAACTGCCTATGGGTGTGGGTGTCAGAGCGTTAAAAAAAGGTATTCCTTGCATCGCAATATGCGGCTCGGCATCAGTCAAAGCGGAAGACTTGGCGGATATCGGCATAACGGCGGTGTATGCGTTGGTTGACCTTGGAAAGCCGGTAGAATACTGCATAAAGAATGCAGGACCTTTGACCGAAGAGCTCGCAAGGATTATCTACAGGGATTTTGCAGCGTCAAAATAGTTAACATAAGTTGTGATAAAGTCACAGATTTGCACATCAGCCGGGGATATAATGATTATATGAAAATAAGGAGAATTGTATTATGAAACCAGTAATTCTGACCAAAGAAAATTTTGAAAAGGAAGTAATCCTGTACGAAAAACCTGTGCTTGTAGATTTCTATGCGGACTGGT
>CAYTUT010000086.1:0-7189 GCA_964441295.1 uncultured Christensenellaceae bacterium
TGCACGGCAAAGCGCATATCCTTGATACTTTTGCCCAGTCTTGAAAGCATCTCCACTGTGACAAAGTATATGCCGCGGCCGGTTGCCTCTCTTCTGCCCAGCGAGCCGCCGACATCGATATCCTTGCCTGTGACAACTCCGTGTATTGCATATCCCTTCTGCATGCTGTACGTATCCATCATCCAGTCCATTATCTGCGCGTTTGTGTTGACATCGGGCGCGGGTATGTCCTTCTCAGGGCCGATTAGAGGAAGAATCATTGCCGTGTATCTTCTTGTCAACCTTTCCAGTTCGTTTCTTGACAGTTGTGACGGATCTACTACAACGCCGCCCTTAGCGCCGCCGTACGGTATATCCACTACAGCGCACTTGAATGTCATCCATGCCGCCAGCGCTCTGACCTCGTCATAATTTACCGAGGGATGGAATCTGACACCGCCTTTTCCGGGTCCTCTCAAGGTGCTGTGCTGTACTCTAAAGCCCTCAAAAACCTTGATGTCGCCGTTATCCAGACGGATAGGCAATGCCACCTTCAGTTCTCTTTCAGGATATTTCAACACAATATATTCTTGCTCTTTGATTCCTGCCGCTGCCGCCGCCTTATCCAGCACAGCGATAAAATTAGTATAAGGATTATACTCGCTCATTTTCCACCTCCGTTATATTTGCGCATAAAAATGCTTTCGCTAAGTAAATTATATCACAACTAAATAACGCGGATTACATTAATTTTTAGGTTTTTGCGAAAAAGATACAATGCGAAAAATCTAGTTAAATGCAGTACTATTTTCCAAGCGCCTTTGTGCCGGGTTTTGTCAGCGGCACACCTTCTTTGCACAGCGGACAGTCGCCGGCATCGTACGAGACAATGTCAAGCGTAAGCAGGGAGGTGTGCGGTCTGCCGAAGTTTACGGTGCCGTTGCTTCTGTCAACAATAGAAGCGACAGCGATTACCTTTCCGCCTAGACGCTCTATTTCTTCAATCGTCTCGAATACCGAGCCGCCAGTGGTTACAACATCCTCAACAACCAAAAACTTCGCGCCTTCCTTGAAGCCAAACCCTCTGCGCATTGTCAGCTTGCCGTCAATTCTCTCGAGAAAAATATTGGGCACTCCTAGCTCTCTCGCCATTTCGTAACCCATAATAATACCGCCGATTGCAGGAGACGCAACGAATTCTATATCCTCTCTGCCCGCTAAATTTGCAGCCAGCTCCTTGCAAAGGCGGCTGCTTTTGTCAGGATACATGAATAGCTTTGCGCATTGCATATATGTATCGGCATGACGACCGGATGCAAGCTGAAAATGACCCTTTTTTATGCCCTCTGTTTCCTCAAATATTTTAATCATCTCTACTTCTGTCAACATAACATCTCCTATTTTGCGGTTCTCAATGCGCCCGTAAGCGTACGGATATCCTCTATTTTATTTTCTACCAAATATTTTTCCAACCCGGCGATTATGTTGGGTATTGCCAAAGGATTGGATATGCTAGCGGTACCTATCTGCACCGCGCTTGCGCCGACTAGCAAAAATTCGATTGCGTCCTCGGCACTCATTATGCCGCCCATGCCTATTATTGGCAATTTTACCGCTTTTGCCGCTTCCCATACCATGCGCAGGGCAACCGGCTTGATTGCAGGGCCTGAAAGACCCCCCGTAATATTAGCTAATATCGGCTTGCGCTGTTTAATATCGACAGACATTCCGCTTAGGGTATTGATGAGCGATATGCAGTCGGCGCCTCCCGCCTCGGCAGCCTTCGCGTTGTCGCTTATTGACGCGACATTGGGCGAGAGCTTGACAATAAGGGGCGTGTTGCCGCAATAAGGCTTGACCGCTTTTGTTATATTGTAGACCGAGTCAGGATATATGCCGAAGGCAATTCCGCCTTCTTTCACATTCGGACAGGATATGTTCATCTCGAGCATATCCACCTTTCCGGAGAGTCTCGCTGCCATGTTTTGATAATCTTCCTCTGTGTTGCCCGCAATGTTGGCGATAATCCTTGTGCCCGACGCTTTAAGATATGGCAAATCCTTCTTTAGGAATGCCTCTACTCCCGGATTTTGCAATCCGACTGCGTTGAGCATACCCGAGGCTGTCTCCGCAATCCGTGGAGTGGGATTGCCGGCTTTGCTTTGCAAAGTCATCCCTTTAGTCGATATCCCCCCTAATATGTCAAGAGAGAAAAATTCGCTGTACTCTCTGCCAAATCCGAAGGTGCCCGATGCCGCGATAACAGGATTGACCAACTCGACCCCGCAGATATTTACACTCATTGAGGGCCTATTCACAGCTCCACCTCCATAATATCGAATACGGGACCATCCTTGCATACTCTCGCGTGATTGATGTCACCGGACGCGGTCTTTTGGCGGCATACGCATACAAGACACGCTCCGACTCCGCAGCCCATACGCTCTTCCAAAGACACATATGCCGGAATATTGATTTTTCTCTCCTGCAACGCAGTCTTAAGCGATTTTAGCATAACGGTAGGACCGCAGGCAAGTATGATATCAGGCTTAACCTCATCGTATCCGTTCAAAAACAATTCTACCGCGTTACCCCTTTTACCCAATGAGCCGTCATCAGTAGCGATATGCGTCCTTGAGAAGCCTCCGAATTCATCCTTCATGCATGCAAAGCACTCCGACCTGTATCCGAGAAAGGAGAAGTACTCCTTGTCGGGGTAACAGAGCGGCACCGAATTCAAGGGGAACACTCCCACTCCGCCGCCGATTAACGCAACCCTTTTATGCTCTGAAGACAGCGTAAACCCGTTGCCGAGAGGCAGTGTTGCGTACAGCGTTTGACCTGCTTTCATTTTGCATAACGCCTCCGTACCCTTGCCTACCACTTGGTAACAGATGCTTATCGACGAGCCGTCTTTGTCAAAAGAGCAAAGTCCGAAAGGACGCCTTAAAAGCATATCGGCACGGTTGAGCGAGAGGTTGACAAACTGACCGCATTTGATGCCGCCAACGCCGCCTTCGATGCAAAAACTCATTCGATATATATTTTTTGCGATTAATTCATTCTCGGTTATTGTAAGCTCACGCTCTTGCATTTATCTCCTCCACTTCTTGAAGTGATATGACATTAAGGTCCTGTTCGCTCTTGTCTATCTGCATAGCCTGCACATAGGCGGCAACAGTGTCAAGGGAGGTGAAGCAAGTTGCGCCCTGCTCTACCGCCATGCGGCGTATCTTAAAGCCCGCGCGGTCTGACAGCCTGCCCTTCGTCGCTGTGTTGACTATTATCTTCACCTTGCCGCTCTTAATAATATCGGCGATGTCATCGCACTCGTGCAGTTTGCCGACTATCTCAGACTCGATGCCCTGCTGTTTTAGGAAAGCTGCAGTGCCCTCGGTAGCGTACAGCTTGTATCCCAGCTTAAAAAACTCTGCGGCAAGGGGCGCCGCCTCTTCCTTACAGCTATTAGATACTGTAATAAGAATACCACCTTTTCTATTGGACTTCAAGCCGCTTGCATAAAGTCCCTTAAGAAGCGCCTCTCTGTAATCCTCAGATAGCCCGAGCACCTCTCCTGTTGACTTCATCTCCGGGCTCAAAGATATCTCAAGGTCGGTAATCTTGTCGCTTGAGAATACCGGCACCTTTATTGCGTACACTTTGGAAGCTTTGTATAGTCCCGTTCCGTAACCCAAATCCTCCAGTTTTTTGCCCAGACAGCACTCTGTAGCAAGCCTCACCATAGGTATGCCGGTAACCTTGCTTATATAAGGCACGGTGCGTGACGAACGGGGATTGACCTCGATTATGTAGAGTTGTCCATCCTTCAATATATACTGTATGTTAATCAGTCCGACCGTCTTTGTGTTGATTGCCAGTCTGTTGGTCATATCGATAATCTGCCTTATTGTTTTTTCGCCGAAGCTTATCGGAGGATATACGCTAATGCTGTCGCCGCTATGTACGCCCGTTCTTTCGATGTGCTCCATTATTCCCGGTATCAGCACGCTTTCACCGTCGCAAATCGCGTCAACTTCCAGCTCTTTGCCCGATATGTATTTGTCAATGAGAATCGGATGCTCCTGCTTGGTAGAGCATATTATGTCCATATAGTCTTCGATGTTTTTGTCGGTATAGGCAATCTCCATACCCTGCCCGCCCAAAACATACGAGGGTCTAACCAGCACTGGATACCCGAGATCCTTCGCCGCCTCCACCGCCTGCTCCTTAGTAAACACCGTCGTGCCTCGCGGTCTTTCCATATTCAGCGCGCTCAACAGTTTGTCAAAAGCCTCGCGGTCTTCCGCATCGTTGATGCTGTCGACAGTCGTCCCGAGAATTTTGAAACCCGCTTGCTCTACAGCCTTTGCAAGCTTAATAGCTGTCTGTCCGCCGAACTGTACGATAACGCCCTCAGGCCGCTCCAGCTCAAGAATATTCCACACATCTTCGGGAGTCAACGGCTCAAAGTACAGTCTGTCGGAGATATCAAAGTCAGTGGACACAGTCTCGGGATTGTTATTAATTATCACTGCCTTGTATCCCGCCTTCTTAAGCGCCCAGATACAATGCACCGAGCAATAGTCAAACTCTATGCCCTGCCCTATGCGTATCGGACCGCTGCCTAGCACAATAATTGTTTTGTTATCGGCGTCGTACGCGCTCTCATTCTCATAATCGTATGTAGAATAGTAGTACGGGCTCACCGCTTCGAATTCGGCGGCGCAGGTGTCAACCTTCTTGTATACCGGCAATACGCCTTGAGCTTTGCGCAGTTTGCGGATAGCCTTTTCATCGGTATGGCACCATTCGGCAATAGCGCGGTCTGAGAATCCGTTCTTCTTCAGCTTTCGCATATTATCCGGTGTAAGATAATCAATGCCATTGGCCTTGAGCTGATATTCGGCATCGATAATATTCTTTATCTTGTACAAAAACCAGGTATCAATAGCCGTAATCTCGCTGATTAATTCGGGAGCGAGGCCCTTGGCAAGCGCCGCGGTAACACAGAATATCCTCTCATCGTTTTTCTTGGTGAGGTTGGCAATGATTTCGTCGCGCTCCATTCTTAAAAATTTCGGGTGCTCGGTACTGAAAAGGTTGAGCTCAAGCGACCTTACCGCCTTCAAAAAGGCGGACTCAAAGTTGGCGCCGATACTCATTACCTCTCCGGTTGCCTTCATCTTCGTACCTAATGTGCGGTCTGCCGCCGTGAATTTGTCAAAAGGCCAGCGGGGGAATTTGCACACAACATAGTCAATAGTCGGCTCGAAGCACGCATATGTTTTGCCCGTCACGCCGTTTTTTATTTCGTCGAGATTGTAGCCTACTGCAATTTTTGCGGTTACTTTGGCAATGGGGTAGCCTGTCGCCTTAGACGCTAAAGCCGAAGAGCGGGATACGCGCGGATTAACCTCTATCACGTAATATTCCATGCTCTTTGTATTCATGGCAAACTGTATATTGCAGCCGCCGCATATCTTCAGCGCCGCAATAATATTAAGACTTGCGTTTCGCAGCATTTGGTATTCTATGCTGGTAAGCGTCTGAGCGGGGGCAAGCACAATACTGTCTCCCGTGTGTATTCCCACAGGGTCAAGATTCTCCATGCTGCATACTATTATCGAGTTGCCGCATGCGTCGCGCATTACCTCGAATTCTATCTCCTTCCAGCCGGCAACCGACCTTTCTATCAAACATTGATTGACCCTACTCGCGCGAAGTCCGTGACGGCAGGTTGCGGCAAGCTGCAGCTCGTTGTCTGCCATTCCGCCGCCGGTGCCCCCTAGAGTGTACGCTGGTCTGACAACAAGGGGGTATCCCACTTTTGCGGCAAATTGCAACGCCTCCTCCACCGTATGCACTATTACGCTTTCGATGCAGGGCTCGTTAATCGATTCCATGGTGCTTTTGAAAAGCTCTCTGTCCTCTGCGCGCTTGATTGACTCTACATTAGCGCCCAGCAGCCGGACATTTTGTTCGTCCAAAAAGCCGCTTTCGGCAAGCTCGCATGCCAGATTGAGTCCGGTCTGTCCACCAAGAGTAGCGAGCAGGCTGTCGGGCTTTTCCCTTATAATAATGCTTTTGAGCACATCGACTGTGAGCGGCTCAAGATACACCTTGTCCGCCATATTTGTATCGGTCATAATTGTTGCCGGATTGCTGTTAACTAAGACTGTCTGTATTCCTTCTTCTCTCAGGGCGCGGCATGCCTGCGTGCCTGCATAGTCGAATTCTGCCGCCTGTCCGATTGATATGGGTCCGCTTCCTATAATAAGTACCTTTTTGATGCTTGTATCTTTTGGCATAATAATCTCCTAATTTTTCTCTATTGCGTTGGTAAATCTATCGATGAGGCAGTCTGCCGCTTCTTGCTTGAACATGGATTCGGGGTTGAATTGCACCGAAAATGTTGTCCCGTCCCCGTAAGCTATCCCCTCAACCGAGCGGTCGTTCCAGTTGATATGGGTTACTGTGTCCTTAGTGCTAAGACTTTCGGCAACAACCGCATATCCATGGTTTTGCGAGGAGATAATTACCCTGCCGCTATCAAAGCTTTTGACAGGTAGATTGCATCCGCGATGACCGCAGGGAAGACGCTCTATCTCAGCCCCGCGCGCTAACGCCAGCAGTTGATGCCCCATGCCCATTGCATATATAGGTTTTTTTGATGCCAGGCCTTTTATTACCTCAATTTCTTCCTTGTAATCGTAAGGGTTGCCGGGACCGTTGGAAAGCACGATTCCCGAAGGGTTGTACGCAAGGATTTCGGCGCTGCTTGTTTGCGCAGGGAATATCTTGAGCGTATAGCCGATATCCGACAATGCTTTAATCGCGCTATACTTTATACCGTAATCAATCACGGCGAGTTTTTTGGCGCCGTTAGTAATCTCGTACGCCTTTTTTGTGCCCTGCTTAAGCGTTGTATTGCTTTTTACATAATTATTGAGCGCTTCAATCTGCTCTTCTGTCGGTCTGTCCTGTGAAATAAGAGCGTACACGGCGTTTGCCGTATTTCTTATTTTTCTGGTCAGCTCTCTAGTATCGATATCCTGTAAGGCGGGTATGCTGTTGTTGATAAGATAATTTTCCAAAGTTTCTGTCATTCTCCAGTTGGAGGGCGCACTGCAAAAGTCCCTTGCAATTATTGCGCTTATTTTGGGCGAATCAGACTCGCCGTCCTTGCCGACAATACCGTAATTACCTATAA
>CAYTUT010000087.1:0-7062 GCA_964441295.1 uncultured Christensenellaceae bacterium
TGCCAAACAGCTGTGTTTTTTCGTGTATCTCCTTTTTTGTTTCGTGGTCTTTCGGGTCGCTTGTACCGTATATTGCGCCAAGCACGAGCGCGCCGCCGCTAACTGCTCCGCACACCTCCCTCAGCCTCGATACGCCGCCGCCCATAGGCTGAGCCATTTTTACAACCTTGTCAGCCGGCATGTCCAAAATGTCCGCGAAAGCAAGTATTACCGATTGTGTGCAGTTATAGCCTTTTAGGAAAAAAGTGCGCGCATTATTCGCCCGATCAACATATAGTGGCGTTATTTGTCCGTATTCCTTAATTTTTGTAATCGTATCTTGCATATCTCCCCCACCTATCCCCCGTTACTAGAATATGCTGAAGCTGCCCGGAGTTAAGAATATATAATTAATCAACGCTATTGCTCCTACAATAATCGGCTGATGAAGTATAACGATGAGAAGCGTATGCCTGCCAAAAAAATTAATCGGGCGGTGCCAGCATCCTTCAAGCCGCGGCAACAGGGATCTTTTCTTATAGTATAACAGCGGCGCAATAGCCGCCCCCGCAAACACCCTTACAATGTTGGGAATCAGCGGGAAGTAGTCGCCCGGCGAGAATTTTTCCACACTGCCTAAATTCTCATGGAACATACACATCCAAGGCAAATCCGCGTACCATCTTCCCTTTTGAAGATACAGCTCGTCCAACAATATCAGCGCAACCGCAAGCGCTATAAACACACCGGAGGCAACCCACCTGTTTTTGCGGGTAAATGCGTATACGATGGCTACTACAAGCGAGGAAACGCCGAGCATGTGCAGCACACCGAAGCGTATCGCGTAGCCCTTGTCCATTCCCAGCTTCAGCATTATCTCAATAGCAATGCTGATAATACCGGCGCAAATTAAAATTTTGACAGCGTGACGCAGATTATTGCGCGAGAACAACACGCTGGCACCGCAAAGCGAAAAGAATGTCCAAAGCACGGCTTCCTGTACTGCAATGCGCGCAGGATGGTCCCAGTACCATATCGAAAACTCTACCAGCTTGATAAGCTCCGGCCTTCCGGTAGCCGTCCAAACTTCGGCAAAGGTGGCGCCAAAATTAAATATCGTATGGTCAAATACCATGAGCAGTATGCATACTCCCCGCAAAAAGTCCAGCTCCCATATTCTTTTGCGCGGGGGCTTGTGCCCTGTGTCTAAGATTATCCTCGGGTTGTATGTAAGCGCAACCTTTTCCACTATTTGTACTCCGTGCGCAGGTAGCTTTTGGGTTGCCTGCCGTTGTCCTTGTAGACTTCGAATCTATCATCAAACTCATATATCAGCAACTCGGGCTCAACCTCGCTGTAATATATCAAAGGCATCTTGGGGCCATAGCTTTCCCCTCGCCGGCCAAAGTCGGCCGCATCATCCCGCTCACGCATAGCGCTGCCTGCGCTCGGATAATTATCTGTATCCCGACACGCTGTCCGTTCGGAGCCGCTGTCATAATACCTTCTGCCGCGCCCCTCTTTGCGTTCGTAATAGCGGCGCTCCTCCTCTTGGTAAGTGGGATAATTCTCACGCTGCATATAAGAAAAAACACTGCTAAAAGGCTTGACCAATATATTCTTGACGGCAATAATCAAAGCGCACACAGCGCTAAGGGCGAGTCCGGCAAGAAAAAGTGTCATGTCGGCATTCATCGTCTCTACATCAAGCCCAAAGACGCCGAACAATATCAGACCGAAAATGCAGTAGAAAAAAGGAATGTATAAACCAAGATAGACAATAACATGCGCTATTGCCTTGGTTGTAATCTTAAAAACATACATCACAATTTTTACAACAAAAACGATGAGTATGCCGATAACAATTCCCTTACTCTTGCTTGCCATAACACCTCTTGACTATTGTACCATTATTTGTATTGACAATTCAAGCGTAAATTAACAATAAGTGAGACCGCGTCCAAAGTACATATACGCGCGCTTGTCAACATAAGCGCTTAACAGCAACGGTCAACTTTTCTTCGGTGACGGCGCGCACTCCTCATCAGCTTCTATTATTCCGCTTTGCATTTTACCTGCAAGGCTACCGTCTCCTCGTCCGATTATTTGTCCTTAAAAACTGCGGACGGGTCTTGTCCTTTAAGATATCAGAGAGGAAATAGTCAACGATATCTCTGAAGTGAAGCGGAGAAGCAGGCGCAAGGTAAGGTACCCCGAAGCTTTCGATAGAGATAATGTGGACAAGAATGAAAACAAGACCTATCGCGAAACCGAATATGCCGAATATACCGGTCAATATCAGCACGAAGAATTTTATAATTCTTATTGGCGACATAATTGTATAATCCGGCGCAACAAAGGAGCTCATGGTAGCAAGCGCAACGAAGATAACCATAAGCGGACTGACAAGACCCGCGGCAACTGCGGCCTGCCCAATAACAATGGTGCCGACAATGCCAATTGCCGGACCTATCTGCTTTGGAAGCCTGATGCTCGCTTCTTTCATAATCTCAGCAGTGAATTCCATGACGAAAGCTTCAACAACCGCATTGAATGGTACCGAAGCCCTCGCAGTAGCGATAGTAACTATATATGCAGTGGGAAGTATATCTGTATTGAACGCAATTACCGAAACATACAACGATGACAGGCAAAGCGCAAAAATCAGCGCTGTAAGTCTGATAATTTTTGAAAAAACAGACAAGTGCGGGCTGGAGTAATGGTCTTCACCAGAATCAAAGTATTCAATGAAAACTTTCGGCGCGACAAGAGAAAGATTATTGCCGTCGATTACAATAATTATTTTGCCTTCGAGTATGTTGTCGCAGGCGACATCGGATCTTTCAACAATTCCCATTTGCGGGAAAAGTGTGGAACCGTCCGTGAGCAGTTTTTGGACATAGCCTGAATCAATCACGCCGTCTATGTCAATTGCCTGCAGCCGCTTGGCTATCTCGTTGACATACTCGGAATTAGCCACATCCTTAAGGTACAGCACAGCTATACTCGTCTTGCTCCTTCTGCCTACATTGAATTTGTCTATTGCAAGAGCCTTATCTCTGATTCGGTACCTTATCAAGGACAAATTAGTCTCAATACTCTCCGTGAAGGCGTCCTTAGAGCCTCTTAGCGTTGTCTCCAGCTCGGGCTGTGGAACACTTCTTTTTTCCACCTTGTATGTGTTGATAATAAGATAAGTCGGGTCGCTTTCTACAATCAGGACCGCTTGCCCGTTAAGAATGTAGCCGTGGATGCCATCCTCGGATGTGTCGGTGTAAACTTCTTCATTGTAAATAACCGAACCAAGCAACAGCTCAGAGCTGACGTTTTTTTCCCTGCACAGAACTAAGGGCTTTATCACCTCTTCTGCCAGTCTTTGTTTATCGGTCAGTTGCGCAATAAACAAAATATATACATTTGTACCGCTAATCACCAGCTTTCTGATTTTTATGTCGTTATCGCTCGCACTTAGCTTTGCCAATATGTTTTTTACATCAATAGGAGTTTTCATATAATTACGGCCTCCTGTTTGCCTGGGTATCAGTTAGATTAAGGCAGCATATTTCTGTTTCGACACTTACCGTAATCTGCGCGGTTTTGTACGCTTCATTCCAATCCAATGCTTTGAATTCTTTGGGATTTTTGGCCTTGAAGTACTTAGAAAAATCAAATACATCTGCTTCGAATTCGTTTTGCGACATTGCTATTACGCTTTCGATTTCTGATTTTATCTGCTCTGCCAGCAATTTTTCAAGATTTTTTATTCCCTCATCGTCAATATAAACCTTGTTGTACTGATGGTCCAAATGGCTTTTTGATGTTACCTTTACATCTATTTTTAGTTGGCCATCACTATATTCAAAGGTTCTTTTGCATTTGCCGACTTTCACTTCAAAATTGAACTTCCTTTCCTCGCCATCGATTACGCCTAAGTCCAGTGTCTCATTATTTACCGCATTTTTCATCAGCAGATATATTGCTCCGCCGCAGTCAACTCTGTCGATCACGCCTACCATTTTAGAATCCTTCATCGCCGCCATCCCCAGATACTTGATGTCGCCGTCAACAATGCCGAAATACGGCAGTAAATACCCTTGGATGTCCATATCGATATATGATAGGACTTTGCCCACATTCACATTGAGTCCTCTTTTCTCCCGATGCATATAATTGAGATTTTGTTCAATGAGAAAGCCGACACCCGAGCTTTTGTCTGTGCCCAGCTCAAAAAGCTCAGAAGGCGTCTCCCGGCTGATCGCGACCATCGTCGTTTTGCGGTAATCATGCAGCTTATCTACACGGTTGATATAAGGCTCTATGCCTTGGCGCGCGTATTCTGTACCGAAAATTACTATGCTGGTCGCTCCCAAAAAAATTGGGTCGGTGATTTGTCCCTTTAAATCCCTTCTTGCATCTTCAAAGTGTTGCCCGCTCGCCTTAAAGGAGACTACATTAAGCCCGCCCGAACCGCTTTGGTCGCTCCCTTGCTGCTTGCCTTTGCCGGACATCATTGCGTATTCTCCGCTGAGCAGAATAGTTTCGTCATCAGCATCTACGCCTATTGCTAAAATTAAAGTGGATTTATTGACATCCTTATAATCCCAACAGCCGCAAAGTACGAATACTGTGAATATTATAACCAGCGCAGCTTCAAGCAGTCTTTTTGTCATATCCCTTCACCTTTGTCATTATTATCAACATGAGCGGTATAGCAAAAGCAGTCGCTATGCCTGCATATGAACAGTACTCAAACAGCTTGATTGCAAACTCATAGGAATTTATAGACACTCCCGCGATATATGCAAGCGCTCCGACGATCAAAACCGTTAGATTGTGATGCGGTTTTTTTATCATGCTGCCTATCATTTTGCTTGCGCCGTAAGCAAGCAGGCATACGGAGCAATAGACCGCGAAAATCCATGCTACAATGGCAATACCGTCCAACCTTTTCAGAAACTCCAGTTGCTCAAACTTTACTCGCCTTATGGTCGCAAGAACCGCATCCCTATAATATACTATCGAGCCCTCTCCCATGACAGATAGGCAAGAATAGACTACAAAGATATAAAATAAGCCTATTGCAATCACCGTAAGCGTCGTATATAAAAACACCTTTTTATTATTATCTTTGCCAAACGGCACGACCAGAAGCAGTTCTATGCCGAAAAAGGGAAGAGCGGTTTTTGCGGCGCCTTTAACATATGCCATGAAAGGCTCGGAGCCCATTATCGGCTGCAGATTAATCCACTCTCCTTGGGTGGATACCACGATATGCGAAGCTAAAGCAACGAACAATACAACAACACCTAAAAAAACACAAATTCTTACTATTGTCTTTATACCTTTCATTAGTGTGTAAACCGTCAGCAGCGTCAGTGCCAAACTAATCGCCCATATTGGCGTCTTGAGCAATATCGTATACTTGACTATCTCTGAGGATAAGCGTATAACAAGGGTTAGCAGAACGAAGAAAAACAGCACATAAATGCATCTTATTATTACAGAGACAGTTTTGCCAGTAAGCTCCTCGCTGTACTCACATATGGTTTTGCCTTTATGGACATAATTGAGATATGTCAACCCAAGCACAACCAATGCCGCCACCAGCGTACCGATAGCAATGCTTATCCAACAGCCTGTCCCCGCTGCCTCTACCATTGTCTTTGGCATCCCCATAACGCCGTAGCCAATAATGGCTCCGAACAATACGAAAGAAATTTGCCTGTTAGTAAAAGTTGTCTGCATAGTCATATTCCGCTTTTAGTATCGGGGCTTTTAATTATAATATTCGGTTTTCTGGAAAAATCTGAAAATAGACTAATTTTTGCATAATTGCCGCTAATTCTTACTGCCTCAAAACAAAATAAGCGCGCTAGTGCACGCTTATTATTATCGCTAATTGCCCATTTAATGCGATTATTTTTTCTTTAGCACATACATCGCCGCATAGTTAACAGTTGCCTTTCTGGTGTTGTGATATAGTACGAAGTGCGCCGCCATTGCCTCCTGTATAAGGAACTTTGCGCTTTGCAAATCCAGCGATTGCTCTATATCCAATGCCATAGGCACTTCCTCATAGGCCTTTACATCGCTCATGTCGTAATGGCCGTATGTCCGTTCATTGTAATCATCCGGCGAAAGCGCGAGATGCAATCTAAGCGATGAGCCGCTTATTGTGATTTTTGCGATAAGCTTACTGCCTTGACGGAAGCTGTCGCCGCTGGCGCTTAGCCTGTCCTTGATATGCCTGTAATTTAGCAGCTCGTTCTTGAGCTCGCTGTAGAAATATTTTATCCGCTTAGGGGCATTAAACAGCTTTAATTCAAAGGAATTGAAGTTATCCGTGCTCTCGGCCGTACCTTCTCCGATATCGTAATAGTCCGAATCATCCTCATCTTCTTCTATAGGCTTCTGCTTTTTTGCAAGCTCCTGTTCTTCTTCCTCCATCATTGCCTGAAGGGCGGATAAATCAGATGCCCGCTTCGCTTCTTCAGCGGCTTTTTTCCTCTCTTCCTCGCTAGCTTCGGGTTCTGTTTCTCCCAAATATGCTCTGCGTATGAGCGCAAGCATATAAGCGTCCGGGGTCTCGGGCAAGTACTCTTCGTATTCATATTTTGCCAAACGGGCTTTTGAAGGCTTTTCACGCGCCGAATCATCTATTTTGCCTTCGTAATCGAGCAACCGCCTCACCATGCCCGAGACGCTGTCGTCATAGTCGCTTGCGCCGTCTTTCTCATCAAGCTCAAGCAGTTTGCGCCATTTGTCAGAGAGCGTCTCCTCAGCCGGCTTAGCTTTATTCTCTCTCTTTGCACGCCGCGCGGGCTTAGACTCCTCTTCGATTTCTTCAAGCAACGACGCATATTCAGCCGCCGTATAGCCCTCATCGGTCTGTATCCCGATAGCCTCTGTCTCGCTAGCGCTCGGCTCTGAGACGACCTCAGCGCTTAGAGGCTCGCCCTCGTCGTCAACGCGACCGTCAACATCTTCGCCGTCAGTTACGGCATCCTCTGTACTAGGAGATCGGAAGAGCACACGGCTGAACTCCACTCAGACGTGTGCTCTTCCGATCTCCTAGTACAGAGG
>CAYTUT010000088.1:0-7008 GCA_964441295.1 uncultured Christensenellaceae bacterium
GTATAACGGCGGTTCATCGCCTTCAAAACGCTATTACTGCCCGACTGTATGGGCAAATGAATACTTTTGCATATGTTGGGCGAGGAGGCTATAATATCTGCAACTTCCTTATTGAAATCCTTAGGGTGCGAAGTCATAAAACGCAAGCGGAATTTGCCGTCAAGAAGCGCAATGTCCTTTAGCAGACTGCAAAAATTGTCTTCGCCTCCCAAATCACTGCCATAAGAGTCCACATTTTGACCAAGCAGAGTGATTTCTTTATAGCCTTCGGCAAGAGCATTGCGGATATCGTTGACTACATCTGCTTTTGCGCGGCTCCGCTCTCTGCCTCTTACATACGGCACAATGCAGTAGGTGCAAAAGTTATTGCATCCGTACATAATATTAATCCAGGCATTAGGATAGCTTGTACGCATAATAGGAAGATTGCTGCTTGCGCTCATTGTGCTGTCGGCAATGCTAAGGTATGAGCGCTTGGTCTTAATATTGAAAAGCGCCGTTTGAAGTTCGGATATGTTACTTGTACCTAGTATTATATCGACAAACGGAAACTTTTTCTTGAGCAGTTCTGCCGCTCCCTTTTGCTGCGTAATACAGCCGACTACAACGACAATCAAATCTTTTTTGATTTTTTTGAGAGGTTTGAGCGCGCCAATATTGCCAAGAGCGCGTTTTTCGGCGGTATCGCGAATGCAACAGGTGTTGAAAACAATAATACCAGCGAGCGAATCATCGTTCGTTGAGGCGTATCCTAATCCTTCAAGAATTCCCGCGATTTTTTCGGATTCGTGGACATTCATCTGGCAGCCGTATGTGTTGATTTTGTAATACATTTAATCTTTCCTCAGTAATTATTTTAGCATTTATATAATAAATAAACAACTATAATTATAATTCGTGTATTTTTTGATATTAATAATACATAAAATTACGGGTTGCTACCCGTAATTTTAGAATTGTTATCGCTACTAAGATGTAGGAAGCTGATGAGACTAAATTATATAATTCTCGCTCTTCGGCTTGGCATTGTTAATCTCTGCTTTCTTTTGCTCAAAACCCTTGCGGTCAAACAAAGCAAATGTGGCAATCTTGCCTTCTTCAACTCCGGGCTGGTCAAAAGTATTAATGTTGAGCATAGCGCCGCAGTAAGCTGTCTTAAGCATAAAAAACATCAGCAACTGGCCTATTGTGTACGCGTTGACTTCGGGCATATATATGGTGCTATTAAGACGATTTTTTTTGGTTAAGGCATATTCTGTAGCCTTGCGTTCGTTGTTTAACAGCAATCCCATCGTATTGCCGCACAAAAAATTGACATCGGGAAAATCAGGCAATCCTTCAGGAATTACCATCTCTTTACGAAATCTATCCACTGCGATGAATGTAATAACCTTATCGAACGGGCCTTCAGTATACAACTGTATCTGGCTGTGCTGGTCGGTAACGCCCAGTGCTTTGACGGGAGTCTGTCCTGCGTATACAAGCTTTCCGTCGAGATCCACACTCTTGCCAAGGCTTTCCCCCCATAGCTGGCAATACCAGTCTGCGATGTACTTTAGGCTGTCTGCATATGGCATCATAACCGATATGTTTTTGCCCTTATTCATAGCAATATACTGGAGCGCTGCTGCCATTAGCGGAGCATTATTATAGGGATTGCCGGATGCAGCCTTTTTGATTGAGAAAGCCGCGCCTTTAAGCATATTTTTTATATCAATTCCCAAAACGGCGGCAGGTAATAATCCTACGGGGCACAGTTCGGAAAACCTTCCTCCAACCCCGTCCGGAATATAGTATGTTTTGAAGCCTTCTTTCTTGGCGAGTTTGATTAAGTTGCCTTTGCTGTGGTCCGTTGTGGCAATAATATTAGAAGCGTATGCGCTGCCTAGGGATTTTTTGAGTATATCTGTAACGATGAGATACTGGCTCATTGTCTCGCTGGTTGCGCCGCTTTTGGTTATAACATTGAATAAAGTCTCCTTGGGGTCAAGGATATCAAGAAGCGCGTACATTCTTTCGGGATCTACATTGTCCTCGACATAGAACTTCGGCCCTCTTCTCTTGCGGAGCGGCAATTCGTTATAACGCATATGGCAAAGCGCCTGGAACACGGCGATAGGACCTAATGCCGAGCCGCCGATACCAAGTACGACAAAATTTTTAAACTTGCGCCTTATATCCTTGGCGGTTGCAAGGATATCCGACACTATCTCATCTTGATTGAAGGGCAAATCCGTCCACCCCATCATGCCCGTACCGCTCTCTGCTTTGACAGTGGAATAGGCTTTTTTGATTGCGGGCATTGCGGACTTAATCATTGCTTCGCTTATGCCCTCTTTTTCGCCGACGTAGTCCGACATCATATTGTTATAATCAAATCTGATAATCATATCTTTTTTGTTAATTTTTGTCATAGTCACCTTCCTTATTTTATTTCATAGCAATTTCCAGCGCTTTAATGAGATATTCGTATCCCTTTTTGACGCTGTCGAAATTATCATAATCGCCGCTATAAAGCTCTAGCATCACAGGATTATCATATCCCTTATCCAGCAACGCAGAAAAAAGTCTAACAAAGTCAAAGCAACCCTCGCCCGGAACACACAATCTGCCCTCGGTACTATAGTCACACACGTGAACCGTGCTTAAACTCGACCCCATATCATCCAAATAATCATATACCGAAATGCCTGACTGCATTGCTTGCTTTATATCAAGAGTTGTCCTGATATCGGGCGCAAATTGTTTCAACTCGGTATAAAATGTGGGATAATTGTAAATCGCCCAGTGAACATTCTCATAGGACAACTGCATGTTGTATTCTGCGCACATTGCATTGATTTCCCTGCAACGCCTTGCAAACTTCGCCTTGTCGTAGTTGTATGGCTTGGACTTAAGACGGGCTTGTCCGTGAAAGGTATAATACTTAGCGCCCAAACGCTGTCCCCCACGCAAAACCTTACGCATAATCGCCTCTGCGTCCCCTCGTGTGCGCATTGAAGCATTGAATAATTCGGGTTCGAAGTGATTATTAAGCGTGTGCACAGAATGCACCCTCATGTCCTTTTGCCTTAATGCAAGCATCTCTGTAAAACTGTCCTCGTATTCGCTAAATGTATTGAGAAATACTTCGCACACATTACAACCCAAAGAACGTATAATGTCGAAACATTCTTCAGTCTCAGCCTTTAGAAAAAACGAAGCCGTAGAGATACCGATTTCTATCATTAATATATTGCCTCAATCAAGCCGACATCCTTGTCGCGCCTTTTGTAGATTACATTGACATTCTCGGTAGCATCGTTGATAAATATGTAAAAATCGTTGTCTACCATATCGAGCTGGAATATTGCATCCTCAACTGACATCTTTTGCAATACATACTTTTTAGTCTTAACAAGCTGCGGCACCTTGTCAGTCTGCTCTGCCGCCTCGCTCTCCGGGGCAAAATCGAAGGCGCCTTCACGCAGCTTTCTGTCCCATTTTGTGCGATATTTGCGCATCTGCCTCTCAACCTTGGGCACGACCAAATCCACATTGCTGTACATATTGTCGCTGGACACTTCTGCCCTTATAACGGCATCGCCGACGGATATCGTCAGCTCCATTATAAACATTCCATGGTCCTCTTTGCACACTACTCTTGCAATATCCGACTCCTTAAAGTATCTAGATAACTGCTTATCAATCTTTTTGTTGATAATATCTTCAAGTTTGTTGCTCACGGAATACTTCTTACCAACTATTTCTACACGCATAATAGGCCTCCTTAATATTTCATTTGCTTGACTGAATATGTCTATTTATAGATATACGATTATTTTTATACTAAAACCTTTTCCAATGCGCAAAAAGCGCAATATTTTTGTGTAATTTTATTATTTTTTGAGAGTATCTTTGTCAGAATGAATTTTGAGAGCGCCCTCCTCGTAATCGATTATGACAGTATCGCCGATATTAATTTCCCCGGACAATATTTTTTCTGACAGCGAGTCCTCAATCAATCTACGGATAGCTCTCTTCAATGGACGCGCGCCGTATTCAAGATTTGCCCCGTCTTTGACAATGAAACCTTTTGCATCCTGACTGATTTTTATTGTTATGCCTCTTTCGCCAAGCTTCTTCGCCAGCTCCACAAACATAATGTCGGCAATGTCCTCAATATTATTTATTGTCAACGGGTGGAATATTATTGTATCATCCAGTCTGTTGATAAATTCAGGCCTCATAGTCTTTTTGAGCGCGGCAATCTGCTTGTCCTTCATCGCTTCATAATCTGACTGAGGTATATTATCGCCGAAGCCTAGCGCGGCTGTGCGTTTGATTTCATCGGCTCCGATATTGGATGTCATAATGATTATCGTATTTTTGAAGCTCACCGTTCTCCCGTGCGAATCGGTCAGTCTGCCGTCATCCATAATCTGCAGCAAAATATTATAAATGTCCGGATGCGCCTTCTCAATCTCATCGAATAATATCACAGAGTACGGCTTGCGTCTAACCTTTTCGGTAAGCTGACCGCCCTCCTCGTAGCCAACATAGCCGGGCGCCGAGCCTGTCAGCTTGTTAACGCTTATTTTGTCCATATATTCGCTCATATCCATGCGTATTATCATATTCTCGTCACCAAACATCGCCTCTGCAAGCGCTTTTGCAAGCTCGGTTTTGCCAACGCCGGTGGGGCCTAAGAATATAAATGAGCCTATGGGCTTGTTAGGGTCCTTGAGCCCGGCTCTGGTGCGGCGAATCGCATGTGATATTGTGGCAACCGCTTCTTTCTGCCCAACAACTCTCTTGGACAATATCTCTTCCAGCTTCATCAGCTTTTGTGATTCGGTCTCTGTCAGCTTAACAACGGGGATACCCGTCCACGAGGATACTATTCCGGCGATGTCCTCATCTGTGATTTCCAGCTTATGTGTGTTAATCTCCGATGACCAGTCAAGCTTACTCTTCGAAAGCTTCATCATTATGTCATCCCTTTCCTTCTTCAGCGCGCTTGCTTTCTCGAACATCTCGGCTTTGCTTGCCCTTGTAATCTCACCCTGCAACTCGTCCACCTTCTTTTCCATCTCTTGAATATTGTCAGGGGCGGTAAAACTTTTCATGCGTTTGCGGCTCGCGGCTTCGTCAATCAAGTCGATAGCCTTATCAGGCAAAAAGCGGTCATTGATATACCTTTCGGAAAGGACTGATGCCGCAGATATCGCCGAATCGGTAATCTTTACTCTGTGATGTGCCTCGTACTTATCTTTAAGACCCATAAGAATGGATATTGTGTCCTCCACGCTAGGCGGATTAACCATTATGGGTTGGAATCTTCTCTCAAGTGCGGGGTCCTTCTCGAAATATTTGCGAAACTCGTCTAAAGTAGTCGCGCCTATCGTCTGCAACTCCCCTCTTGCAAGCATCGGCTTTAGGATATTAGCCGCATCCATACTGCCGTCGCTGGTTGCGCCTGCCTTGACGATGGTGTGTATTTCGTCAATAAAAATGACAATGTTGCCGGCATTTTTGATAGCTTCGATAGCCGCTTTCAGCTTCTCTTCGAAGTCTCCCCTATACTTCGTCCCGGCTACAACGCTGCCCATATCAAGCATAAAAATCCGCTTGGACTTAAGCGTCTCGGGGACATTTCCTTCAACGATTGCCTGCGCCAGCCCTTCGACAACAGCTGTCTTACCTACGCCCGCTTCACCAATCAGTATAGGGTTGTTTTTTGTGCGGCGCGAGAGTATTTGGATTATCCTTTCGATTTCGTCCTTGCGGCCGATTACCGGGTCAAGCTTGCCGCTTTTTGCCTTCTCCGTGAGGTCAACTCCCAGTTTGGCAAAGGCGCTCTCGTCGCTTTTGCCGTAACCGTTGTCGAAAGAGGCCTGCGGCGCGCCGAACATCCCGGGCTTTGGCTCACCTGACAAGCGCTCAAACATTCTGGAAGCTGGATCATTATTAATATTCTGCTTTCCGCTAAGACTTTGCATGAGCTGTCCGTATATGTCTTTTACGTCTATCTTATACGCTGAAAGAATGCTTGTCGCAACGCTTGGCGTGTTAAGCAACGCGATAAAAAGGTGTATTATGTCAACGTGTCCGTCCGAATATGCCTCGCTAAGACTCTTTGCCTCAGCCATAATCTTCTCTGCATTGCGGGTTATTACAATATTCCTCACTATAGAATTTTGAAAATCCATAATACTTTCTACATTTTGCGAGCTAAGCCCATATTCCTTTAGAAGCATTGATACATCATTGTTGAACCTGAGCATACCTGCCAAAATGTGCTCAGTACCAAGCTGACCTCCGGTGCGGGCGGCAAGCTGACTAGCGTATTCTATAACAGTTTTGCCCGATTGGGTATAATTTTCAAATGCCATTATTGACGCCTCCTATATGTATTATTTTATTTTTAATGCTTTTTTGACTATTTGGGCGCGCGCTATGTCCCGCTCGTAAGCGCTGCTGCCGCAGCCCGTCACTCTCACCAATGAATTGGTCTGGCTCAATACCAGCAATTCGTCCAATGTGATTGCAGTATCCAGTTCGAACAGCTTGAGATTAACGCCCAACTTGACATATGCAAGATAATTCATCAGCTCATCGCTGCTAAGAATTTTGGCGTGTCTTAATATTCCAAGAGCGCGAAAAATCTTATCCTCAAGTGCTATGCCTGCCTCGGTATACAGCTTGGCTCTCTGCTCTCTTTCGGCGGCGCATACAGCTTCAACGCTATCCTCAACAGCCTCAATAATAGTCTGCTCGTCAACTCCTAGGGAGATGCGGTTGGATATCTGATATATACAGCCCTCTGCCTCGCTGCCTTCGCCGTATATGCCTCTAATGGTCAAGCCCGCCGCCTCAACCTTGCGCTTGACCTGCGGTATCAATTTTGATATCGTGAGCGAAGGCAAAAACAGCATAACGGATGCGCGCATACCCGTACCGATATTGGTATGGCAGGCAGTGAGGTAACCCAACTTGTAGTCATAGGCAATGCTTGCAGTTTTTGAC
>CAYTUT010000089.1:0-6947 GCA_964441295.1 uncultured Christensenellaceae bacterium
AAGCGCAAATTTTTGTACAAATCTCTTATCGATATGGGATTGGACTGCTTTGAGCCTAAGGGCGCATTCTACATGTTCCCTAGCGTAGAGAGCACAGGTTTGAGCGGCGAAGAGTTTATTGAGCAGTTGCTTGCAAAGTACAAGGTGTGCATACCTCCGGGCATTGCGTTCGGCGAGGCAGGCTATTATCATATCAGGATAAGCTATGCTTACGCTATGGAAACAATACAGCTGGCTGTTGAAAAGATGCGTGAGTTTATGCACGAATTGAAAAAATAGGAAGCTGAGATTAACCTAATACGCTTGACCTCATGTGCGCTGTTAATGTATTATAATACTCGCCGCAAGCTTTGCGGCGTGCGCTAATATGGCTCAGTTGGTAGAGCAGTTCACTCGTAATGAACAGGTCGCCGGTTCGAATCCGGCTATTAGCTCCAAAGGACGGTAGGAATACTGTCCTTTTTTGATACAGGAGGCAGGAAGCGACCTGTTCATTAATCGGGGGCACCCCCGCAATACACCTATGGGGGATTGGAGGGGGAAAGGAGCAACCGAGCGAAGAAGGGAAGCCGACGCAAAGAGGCGGCGAGGAAAAGCGAGGGTTGAGACGCGGTCGCCGGTTCGAATCCGGCTATTAGCTCCAAAGGACGGTAGGAATACTGTCCTTTTTTGATACAGGAGGCAGGAAGCGACCTGTTAATAAACAAAATAATAGCCCGAATAGACATTCGTGGCTATTTTATACGATATGTATTGCTGCACAGCCATATTGGAGTGCAGTCAAATTAACAATGAGGCAATAAGGCTAATCTGTTAAGCATTCTTTGTCGATGTTGACAATGGCGGTCTTGATAACTGATGCAAATTTTGGCGCCATTTTGCTTGCAATATCTACAACTTCTTCATGAGTCAGAGGGAAGTGCGCAAGACCTGTTGCCATATTGGAGATGCAGGATATGCCGCAAACCCTCATCCCTGCATGCTTGCCCGCGATAGCCTCGCAAGCGGTGCTCATGCCTACGACATCGGCGCCGAGCATGCTGAGCATGCGGACTTCGGCGAGAGATTCGTAGTTGGGGCCCGAGGTTTGGACGTATATGCCTTCGTGTATTCTTATGTTGTTGGTATATGCCGCCGCCCTTATAGCGTTTTGTAACTGTCTGTCATATATATCGGTCATATCGGGAAAACGGGGACCTATTTCATCCACATTTTTGCCGATTAGGGGAGATGGGACAAACAGTGAGATATGATTGCGTATAAGCATAAGCGAGCCGGGCTTAAGCAAGTCGCTTATGCCGCCGCCCGAATTGGTAAGGATAAGCACTTCAGCGCCCAAAAGGCGCAAAACGCGGATAGGATGCACGACATCCTGCATAGGAAAACCTTCGTAATAGTGGTACCTGCCCTGCATGACGACAACTGGCACATTTTCAACATATCCGAATACCAGTTTTCCCTTTCGCCCGGCGCGGCAGTCTTTTTGAAAGCCGTCAATATCCTTATAATCGATGGTTGCAACAACTTGGATATAATCGACAAATTTGCCGAGACCCGAGCCCAATACCAATGCAATTTTGGGTACAAAATCTGTTTTGCTTCTTATATAGTTTACACTTTCGAGAATTTTATCCATAAATAACTCCTTTAGATTGCAGTACCGGTATCGAGCACGCTTGGCGGCTATACGGATACGGTAAGCTAATTATATATTTTTTCACATGCTGTGTCAATACGGCGGCTAAGCAGCTCCGTCAAGTTTTTGCTGTCTTTTCCTTGCAGTACGGCGCTAATTGACCCCGAACATTAAGCTGCCGTAAGTCGGGAAAGGCCAGTATTTTTCTGGAGTGTTGACCTCCATTTCATCAGCGACGGCGCGCAGCGCTTCCATTGCGGGCAAAACCTTGTTTTTGTACGCCTTAGCCCTTTTGGTCTCGTCTTCGACAGCCTGTGCGGCTTTTATCGAGTTGTCAAGCGCGGAGAGCTTCTCTGTCCCGTCATTATATAAGGAGGAAATTTTGTCCAGCTGCTCCGTCATGCCGCTGTTGACTATGGAGAAGGCACCTAATCCGTTAAGCGTCTGCGCAAGCTCTTTTATGTATTTCAAAACGGCGGGCAAAATTTCTTTGCGCATCATGTCCACCATAGTGAGCGCCTCTATTTTGCGAACTTTGGCATAGTTTTCGATTAGGATACCTTGTCTTGACCTGATTTCAGCTTCGGTAAACACCCCGTGCTTGTTAAAAATCACGATGTTTTTGGGCGAGGAGAAAAGAGGCAGCGCGTCAATAGTGGTTTTGAGATTGAGCAGGCCGCGCCTTTCGGCTTCTTTTACCCATTCGTCCGAATAATTGTTGCCGTTGAAGATTATTCTTCTGTGAGCCTTTATGCTGTCCTTAATAAGCGCTTTCAGCGCCTCCGAGAAATCCGGCGCGCCCTCAAGTCTTTCTGCAAAGCAGCTGAGCGAATCGGCAACTATTGTGTTGAGTATTATGTTGGGGCCGGCTATTGAAAATGCCGAGCCCACCATGCGAAATTCGAACTTGTTGCCTGTGAAGGCGAAAGGAGAAGTTCTGTTGCGGTCCGTGCTGTCCTTGGGCAATTTGGGCAACACATGAACGCCTATTTCCACATTGCATTTTGCTCTGCGGCTGTAACAGCGGTCGTCTACAATAGCGTCAAGGATGCCGGTCAATTCTTCGCCGAGATATATCGAAATAATTGCGGGGGGCGCTTCGTTGGCGCCTAGACGATGGTCGTTGCCAGCGCTTGCAGTTGATATGCGCAGCAAGTCCTGATTCTCGTCGACCGCCTTGATTACCGCGCAGAGGAAGAGCAAGAAGAGAGCGTCGTCATCAGGGTTGTTGCCGGGCTCAAAAAGGTTGAGTCCGGTGTCTGTGGATATTGACCAGTTGTTATGCTTACCGCTGCCGTTGACATAGGCGAAGGGCTTTTCATGCAACAGGCATACCATACCGTGACGGTTGGCAACCTTTCTCATTATTTCCATTGTAATTTGATTATGGTCTGTTGCAATGTTGGCTGAAGAGTATATCGGCGCCAATTCGTGCTGGGAGGGCGCGACCTCGTTATGCTTGGTTTTGGCTAATATGCCTACTTTCCAAAGCTCCTCGTCAAGGTCTTTCATGTAAGCTACTACGCGGGGCTTGATTGCTCCGTAATAGTGGTCTTCAAGCTCTTGACCCTTTGGAGGACGGGCTCCGAAAAGCGTCCTGCCCGTGTATATCAAGTCTTTACGCATATTAAAAGGCGCCTTATCGAGCAAAAAATACTCCTGTTCGGGGCCTACTGTGGTATATATTTTTTCCACATCGTCCTTTCCAAAAAGTTTAAGAACTCTGAGCGCCTGTTTGTTGATTGCCTCCATTGATTTAAGAAGAGGAGTTTTTTTGTCGAGAGCCTCCCCGGTAAAGGAGCAAAAAGCGGTGGGGATACAGAGAATGCCGTCTTTGATAAAGGCATACGAAGTCGGGTCCCACGCGGTATAGCCTCTTGCCTCGAAAGTTGCCCTTAATCCGCCTGAAGGGAAGCTCGAAGCGTCAGATTCGCCCTTAATCAGCTCTTTGCCCGAAAATTCCATCAGCACTGTACCGTTTGGAGTAGGGGCGATAAAGGAATCATGCTTTTCGGCAGAGCTTCCCGTCATGGGCTGGAACCAATGCGTATAATGTGTAACACCCTTTTCTACTGCCCAGTCTTTCATAGCGTTGGCTATTGTATTGGCAATATCAAGCGTAAGACTTCTGTCTTCAGCAATACATTTTTTGAGCGCGTTGTAGGTCTCTTTGGGCAGACGCTCTTTCATGACGGCTTCGTTAAAGGTCATACTTCCGAACAATTTATTCATACTCATAACATTTTACCTCACTAATAGGATTATACTACATCCGAGCGGCGCGGCGCTACTGTTATTGGACAAATACGAGTGATATTTGGCAAAGTATCAGGTCGCACATTGCTTGATAACAATGCATATTCAGCTTTTGCCGCCTTGGTTGCCCAGCTCAACAACCGAAAAATACAGAGTGAACTGAAGCATAAACATAAGCGGGACAAAAATGCCGGGATTGACAAGGGACATAAGGTATAATCCGAGCGCGCATAGATAGACTGTAAAATTAAAACCGCCGGTGTTTTGCCGGAGCAGTCTAATGCGTGAAAAAAGCATATAGCCATACGCCAACACCCCGATAATGCCCATACTTCCTATTATCTGTATAGGAGCTGAATGATAAAAATGCATTGTCGCAGTGCGCGGCTGATAGTAATCTTCGGTGCCCGAGTAGCCTATACCGGTGCCGAATACGGAAAATTTGCGGAAGTTTTTCATAGCAAGGTCAGCCATCATCCCTCTGCTTTCGTCCATCCGGATAAGTATTTGGGCAACCTTATCCCAAAAAACAAACACGCCTACGCAGGCAATCAAAAAAGCTGCGGCAGTCAGCGGCACAAAGATTCGCTGCAGCCTTTTGGGCATAATATACAGTGCTATAAAATAGCTGATAACTAATACGGAGCCTATTGCGATGAGCAGATACATTTTCCAGTCCGCGGCCATGTCAAAAGCGTAATTAGTAAACATCGGCACCCATACTTTTTCCCAGCCGATAGCCACAATCGCCCCGAATACAGTGAAAATAACCGCCAAAGCCGAGAGATACTGCTTTCTCTTCGCCTTGTCTTGTAGGATTGTGACAACAATTAGAGGAAGAGTCAGCGCAAACGAGAAGAAAAACCCTGAACGGGAAGTGGATATCAGCATTGCAAGCCCTTGCAGGACACCGAACACAAAGTAGACAAGCCCATTTTTATTGCGTGAGGCAAGATAAAACGAGAAGGGAGATACCATTAGTATTATGGTGGACAGATTGTTGGACATGCAGAAAAATCTTTCAATAATATTGTAGCTGAAAGGAGGCCCCAGCAATACAGGTACAACATTGACGGAGTATTGAAGCGCCACCATTGCAACGGCGAACGCGCCCACAATAAACATTGAGAAGGCAAGATACTCCTTTGTGTCATAATCGCGGCGCGGGTTTAGGTAGTAACGAAATACGAAATAAGCGGCAAGCATCCCTGCGCCCAGACCAAGCATGTAGTAAAGAGTGGTTGGGCTGAAGTATTCTTTAGCGCTGATTGAGCCCAAGCCGCCGAGCGCCAGAGCAATACTGACCGCGACATAGGGCAAAAACAGCTTGCCTAGACGCTCTCCTTTTGCCATTCGGCGCGGAGGATATACTATTATATGGAAGATTACCGAAATAGCGGCGATTACTATAACCCAAGCGTAGTTTTTGAAGACATCAAAGCTGTCGTACATCCTCAATACGCTCATAGCGGCAAGTATAACGGGAGGATATGTCGGCATAATATCCCTCTCGAATATGAGCAAAATTGATACGAGTAATATGGAAGCGATAATCCCCTCAACTTCAACATTGAAGGCAAAAAACAAGGAAAACAACAGTAAGTAAAAGACCATAAATTGCTTGCTGATAATCGCGCGGTGAAGCCTCTCAAAATATATAATCCTTTCGGCAGGCGCCGTGTTGACATCCTCAAGCAGTATTTCGTAATCAGAATAAAATCTATTCAATCTATACACATGTTCCTTATTTGTTATGCAAAATTATGCAATAATTATACCAAATAAGAGACGGGTTTACAACATAGATATCACTATTTTGAGAAAATAATTGATATTTAATCCATTTGATAATATAATTTTTGTAAAAGACACTTAAGCGGCGGAATTCCGCAAAGGGGTACAACAATGAAATATATATTGGCTCACGACATAGGCACCAGCTCTGACAAGGCCGTGCTTGTAAGTTTCGAAGGTAAGATTATCGATACCGCAACAGAAAACTATCCCACATACTATCCGTATCCGGCGTGGGTCGAGCAGAATCCCGAGGACTATTGGCGCGCGGTAACCGTAACAACTAAGAAAATTATTGCCAAAACGGGAATAGACCCTCAAGATATCAAGGGAATAATATTTTCCACGCAGGCGCAGGGAATAATCCCCATGGACAACGACGGCAACCATCTCTACAACAATATTACATGGGTTGACGGCAGAGCGGAAAAGCAGGCTCAGTCCATTATGAAGAAGCTGGGCGGAAAGAGACTATTCACATTATTTGCCGGGACTCCGATAATGGGCAAGGACTGTATCGCCAAGATAATTTGGCTCAAAGAGGAGCGCCCAGATGTATACAATCATACCGAGTACATACTTGATGTCAATGGTTATCTTAAATACAAATGCACCGGCGAAAAGGTGTTTGAGCTGTCCGGCGCGTCCTCATACGGGCTTGACCTCAAAAAAAAGCAGTGGCTTTCAGTGCTCGGCCTAACCGGAATTGATATGAAAAAACTGCCTCCGCTGGTGAGGAGCATAGACAAAGTCGGCAGCGGCCTGACCGCGGCGGCCGCGGCAGAGATGGGGCTTGTCACGGGCACACCTGTTTTTGGCGGCTGTGACGATGTGCAGGCGGCGGCGGTAGGCGCAGGGATGAGTTCTGACGGCGATGTGCATATTTATCTAGGCACTTCCGCGTGGGTCGCTGCGACATCAAAAGACAGTACCAAGTTTTGCCACGGCGCGGCGGCAATACAGAGCGCCAATCCCGACATGAACTTGATAGCGGGCATTACTGAGGCGGCAGGGAGCGATATTCAATGGATTTGCGACCAGTTTTTCCGTCATGAGAAGGAAAAGTTGGGCGACGGAATATATGAGTATATGGACAAAGTGATAGAGAGCATACCGGCAGGCAGCGATTATTTGATATGCACGCCGTGGATGCTCGGAGAAAGATGTCCGGTGTCAACAACCACTACAAGAGCGACGCTTTTTAATATGAGTCCCAGCCATACAAGAGAGCATGGTTATCCCAAAAGAAAGCACAAAAGCT
>CAYTUT010000090.1:0-6922 GCA_964441295.1 uncultured Christensenellaceae bacterium
CTCGAATCCGCCGTACTCGTTGACAAACTCAATAAGATCAGTCGCATACCTGAAGTCCTTGGGCATTACCCCTTCGCTAATATCGCCGCGCAGGGCAAAAATCCTATTTATTCCCTTTTCTCTCAAATCGTCAAGGGTGGAGCGCATTTTGGCTCTCGTTGCCCAAGTACATGTCAAATGCGCCACACCGGGTATACCCAATTCGTTTTGAATATAGCTCGTGACCTCTCCCGTGAACTTCTCGCCGCCCTTGCGGTATGTCACACTGATGTAATCAGGCTTTATCTCGGAAAATTCCGCTAAGCGGCTGTATATTTTGCTCGCCTCCGAATCGTCCTTCGGAGGAAATACCTCTATCGAAAACTCTGCCATAGGCCCCTCTTTTCAATCCGCTGATAATAATTACCGCGGCATGACTTAAATGCGCTGTTTCGTTGCTGTTTTTAGTAACTTTTTGCAAGCTCAAGCTTTGGTTTACTCTTACGCTTTTGCTCTGCAAAATTATACTTATTTACCTATCGCGGCGAGTGTTGAGTCCACCTTGTTGCCTACCGCTTCAAGCACATCGTCCGCAAAGATTATAAACAGATGCGATGTGCCCTCTCTGCCGTTGCCGCCCTTGGACAAGTAGACCTTATCTGCAAGCGCCGCAAGCTCGTCCTCCGTCTCATCGCCCTTAACCAGTCCTGCAGTGCCGCTCCATACACTGACCAGTCCGTCACCGTACATAAAGTATTCGTACTCCGCGGTGCCGTCCGACTTAGCATACACGGACTTCAATGTTTTTACATTGTTGCCTTGCACATAGAAAGTGTTGACAAGGTTGCTTATCTGTTCGCCGCCGGGCATAAGAGACTGTTGATATGCAAGAAGATTTGCAAATGCCGGCTTCAATTCGCTGTTTTCCATTTGTGTCATCGCCGCAAGATATGCGTCCGTTGTAAAAGTTTCGATAAATTCGGCGAAAGTCTTTTCCGCGCCATCGTATGTAAAGGCGGATAGCTCGTCATAAAACGGGGAATCAAAAAATGCCTCGTTGGGGAAAAGATTATAAAGCGAGACGAGATTTTTTGCCAAGTCCTTAAGTATCCCGAAAAGGTCGTTGATGTCCATTCCGATAAAACTCTTGAGAAGATTAACCATTGTCTTGTTATCAGTCATATTCATGAGGTTTTTGAACATTACAGAAGGATTGGGATAGCCGTCCTCGTTATAATCCGCCGCCTTCAGCTTAAGCATGCTGATTACAATAGCGAATTCTTCGGGGATAGGAACATAAAATTGGTCAATCATCTCCGGAATAGCGGCAATCAAGCCCTCGTACATTAAATATGTAGTATCAATCGAACCGTAGAACGGGGTGCTGAAAGGCACAAAAAGCTCTGTCATATTGCGGTTGGCTTCCTTCTTAAAGAAGGAACTTGCAACCATCCCTCCCATGCTGTGCGTAAAGAGCATTATCTTTTCATATCCCTTGGCTTTGATAAATTCTTCCAGCTGCAAAGCAATATCATCCGTGTGTTTTCTCCAGTCATACTGCCATACGATGACCTCATACTTGTCGCCATAATCGGCGCTGAGTTTTTCGTAGAGCGGCTTCATCAGATTAGCCATAACATACTGCCCCGTGGGGTCATCCATGTTGGCGGGTCTTATCACATCGTCATCTCTTAACGAGCCGTCCTCATTGACAGGCAGCAGATCCAAAAGCGCCGTGTCGGGGTTGTTGCCGACTACGCCGGAAAGCAATGAACCTATCTCTGAGCCGTTGAAATCTGTTACACAAAATACAGGCTGATTTGTCACCGAATTATAAAGCACCCCTTCTCCTATGCCGTGCAGCAACAGCATCGCCTTCTTGGGCTGCTCTTCCTTGGGATTACAGCCCGCAAATAGGGCAAGCATACCCGAAACTAAAGCAATGGCTACAATGATTGCTATTATCTTTCTCATACATTCCCTCCGCGTGTCAACTATTGTGATAATATATTATACAATATCAACGCCCTAATAACAAGTTTTTTTTATTTTTGACTTTACTAGGCCGGGAACATGTCCGAACTCCTAAGCAATTATGCCGAATCTGAAAATTTTTGTTTAGCAGCAGTTTTTTTTGAGTGTATTTGCTGTACTTCCTGAAGGTTTCATCTCGCTTTTTGCAGCGGTGCAACATGCAGCAGCCGCTTATTGTCAACCGCTTGCGTCAAGACTGAAAGAATTGTAAATAACACTTATTGGAAAACACATTTCTGCACAGATTTTGAAAATTGTATATGGAAATATTATTTACAATATGTTATAATATTTGATATTTATATTGACGGAGGTTAAAATGACAGCTGCCAAAAGAAGACTCAATGGTGTTTTGTTAGGCGCTATGATTATCACTATTCTCTGCCTAGTATGTTTAGGTATTTTCTTTAATACCGGCACGGCTTACGCGAGCCCGGGAGAGATTACATACAAAGTAGCTCACTTATCTGACACTCACATCTATATCGAGGAGTATTGCAATAGATCTTCTACGAGATACGCAAGAGCATTCAATTCAGACGCCAAGCTGATGGAAGAAAGCACCGCGGCGATTCAAGCCGCTCTAGACCGCATTTTTGAGGAGAAACCCGATGTCCTTGTGATATCCGGCGATCTCACCAGCAACGCGGAGTATGACGGTCATGTAAGGCTTGCAGAAATGTTGGCTGATTTGGCTGCAAAAATGCGCGCCATAAACGGTTATGAGCACTTCCAAATATTGGTGACCCCCGGCAATCATGACCTGTATAACAGCTACGCCGCCAGCTATATGCCTACTCAGGACGAATTAGACTCTTGCGCAACCGAAGACGAGAAGCAACAGCTCCTTAGCAATTACTTCCGCGCCGCCCGAACAACATCCAGCGCTGATTTTGCCGAGATATACAGAGATTTTGGCTTTAGCGGCGGACACCTATATTTCTATGAGAGCGATTATTGGTATCAAGACATGGGCGACTCTGCGGATAACAATCCCTTTGAGACAAGAGTGCCTCCCCAATCGGTAATTGATGCTTTTAAGGCGGGTAACGATGCTTACGAACTGCTGGCTCCTTATGCAAAAACGGGCAGCTTGTCGTATATTGCACGCACTCCGGGCGCTACCTTCGTAATGTTTGATACGCATCTTAGGACATATGAAGGCGGAAGCTCACTGGACGGTTGGGAACACAAAACCGGTGGAATGATTACTGACGCAATGCTCAAGTGGGCGATTGAATCGACCGCAATAGACAGAGAGGAAAACAGACCGGTTATTGTCGTTGCGCATCAAAACTTTTTGCCTCACTTCGCAATGGAGGACAAATTGCTGAAAGACTTCACTATCCTCCAATGGGAGAAAGTCGTGTACACCCTTGCGGACGCGGGGATTAGATACGGCTTATCCGGTCACATGCACAGCTTTGATATTGCTACATATGTTACCCAAAACGGCAATGTCTTTTTTGACTTTGAAACAGGCTCCCCTATATCTTATGCCTCCGGCTTCCGTCTTTTGGAAATCAATACCAATATCGGCTCCAATACTTATACGGAGAATGTCTACAGCACTGTAATATCCAATGACACCTCGATAACCTATTCTATACCGTATTACAATCCGGACACCGGGCTCATCGAAAGACAGTCTTACACTGTCGAAAATCTCCTAGATTATCTTGACGAGCATCAGACGGAGATGATTCCAAAACTGCTGGATGGCTACCTTGACGAGACCTTTATACTAGGCATGCTCACCGACATGTTGGCGGGACTCAAGGACGCAATGGGGCTTGGCGATACTTTGTATAACCTTGCAATGAAATTTGTTAACGACCTTGCCAGCCTCAATCTTGACAGACCCGTATTCTCTGACGGGTACAATGCCGGCTCCACATATACCTTCGACGGCCAGCCCGATAGCGGCTATCACCTTTTTGACCTTGTTAAGGATATGGTCAACTGGCTCGTGCTGCAAGATATGACCTTCGGCTTGGCCGACGCTCCATATACATTGTCCGATGCCGCAGCTGAGATATACAAAAAGCATATGTCGGGAGCGGATACCGATACAATGAGCCAAAACCTCCAGTATCTTGTCACTCAGTGCGATAACGGCACAATAGTTAACTTCCTTTTTGACACATTGACCGACTTCCTTTTCCCTCAACTCGATATTATAACTACTGCGCCTATCCGTACCAAGCAGAGCACCCCTGCGCTGGCTTCCGGAGCTGGTTTTGATATCGCTGACGAGCTCAAAGCATTTGACAGCCTGCCGATAGCGCAAAGACTGCTCGGAGCAGCTATTAAGGGGCTTATTGTGGGCGATAATTTGTTCCAATTAGTCACTAATCTCGCGGACAAAATTCCGTCATTCCTCGCCAATAGCGTTGTCGCCGTTGCGCTCAATACCTTTGGCTTTGCGGATACTGTTGACAAATATGTCGGCACCGTGATGAGTTATATTGAAAAGCTCAGCGGAAACGATTCGATAACCGCCTTTATTCAAGCAGAAGTATTAGACAAATATGCTACTGACGCTCTCAAAGTTAACCTCGGCACATATGTAGGTCTTATCATCAAGGGCTGGGCAGTCGACTACACGCCTGACGGCTCCTATCAAGACAACTCGACTGAAAGGGCTTGGAATGTCATCAATGAGACAAGATTCCATGTAGTCTATTCGGCAACGGCGTTTGAAGGAAACTCTTATTTCATCGACCATTCGGTCGAGGGCAGCGGTTCGCTTGATGTTACTCCTACAATTGCCAATGGGTTGCTGCCGTCCATGCTTTCTCATACCTTTGGCGGCGATGTCACCACCACCAAAGAATTTAAGTGGTACACAAAAATCCAGCAGGATATATTCAACCCGGATTATGTGCCTGCCAGCTACATAAGGTACTGGACAGGTTCGGATACTGAGAATGCCGTTACCATTGCCGCAACAAGCGCAAACGTGCAACGCGACATTCCCTTAATCGACCTTGGGATAGCCTATCTTACCAAGGCAATCCATATATTTAATCTGCATACCGTGAGTCTTGCCGACCTTGACCCCGGCACCCTGTATTTCTATCAGGTTGGCAGTGACAATTACGGCTGGAGCGACACATATGTCTTCAAGACAGGCGCAGAAAGCGGCAGCTTTACAGTGCTTGCGTTGACCGATATACAAGGCTCGGTGGAGCGAAACTACCTCGAATCCTTGGAATCCATACGCCTAGCGCTCAACACCGTCGGCAGTCCTGCTTTCATAATCAGCGCAGGCGATAATGTAGACAAAGGCTCCTCGACATATCAGTGGCAGTGGCTGCTTGACGGTCAAAGAGAGATATGGGCAAATAATTCGCTCGTTACAGCGTCAGGAAATCACGAAAACGACGATGATACTATAGCTAACTTCCTTGCTTTGCCCTCAGATATCGCTGTATCATCTTCGGGTCACTACTATTCGTATGATTACAGCAACACTCACTTTGTCATACTCAATACCAACGACCTTGCTTCGGATAACAAATTGAGCGCAGCGCAGACAGAATGGCTTATCGCAGATCTTGCCGCCAACAAAGCCAATCCGGCTACGAAGTGGACCATCGTAACACTGCACAAAGGGCCGTATACCGCTGGCTCGCATGCCTTTGATTCGGATGTTATTGCGCTGAGAGCCCAACTCTCCTCAATATTTGTTGAGGGCGGTGTCAATCTTGTATTGCAAGGTCACGACCACACTTATTCGGTCAGCAAGTATATAGGCGCTGATGGCAAGGTTGCCAATGTTACTTTCGATGACAGAGGCGCGGCTATTGTCCCTGAGGCGGTCATGTACATCAATCTCGGCACAATCGGTGACAAGTATTACAAGTACATCTACCATGACGATGTGTATCTTATGGACAGAAAAGCCAAGGACTACGCTAAGACTCCTCTTGCCGCATACTTTGTCAACGGCAACCTTGAGCTAGAAGGAGTGCCCACATTCATGGACCTCACCATTGACGACAATAATATTAAGGTCACGACATATGCAATTATCAACGGTTCTGCTGTCATTGTGGATAGGATAATAATTAGCGATGTTGCCGAATACTACGGATTGTCCGCCGGCGAAATCGCCGCTATCGTCATCGCCAGTGTGGTGGGCGCGGCAGGTATAGGCTTTGCGATATTTTGGTTCCTTGTCAGGAAGAAAAAGTATGTAGCCTAGTACCATTGCAATGCTTGCAATATCATGTACTTTTAGCTGCCGACTCAGTCGGCAGCTTTTTCATATACCTAATTAAAGCGTTGTTGCTTAAGCAAGAGTTTTGCGCCGTATGCATTTTGCTTGACTATCGGTTTACTTAATCAACGCTATCCTGTATAATGGTAATCGGCTAGCAACAAATCTATTGCCTTGGGGAGAGCATTGCTTATGAATATTAAGGAGATACTCAAATTTGTTGACCACACCAACCTAGCGGTAACTGCGTCTTGGGAGGACATACGCGCGCTTTGCGACGATGCTATGAAATATAACACAGCCTCCGTGTGCATACCGCCATGCTATATTAATGAGACCCGTCAGTATGTAAAAGACAGGATTCCTCTGTGTACTGTAACGGGCTTTCCCAACGGCTACTGCTCAACCGAGACTAAGCTGTTCGAGACCCGCAGGGCAATTACCGATGGCGCTGATGAAATTGATATGGTAATCAATATCGGCGCTCTGCGGGCAAAGCGCTATGATTATGTCGCAAATGAGATTGCCCTGTTAAGGCATGAGTGCGGCAAAAGGATACTTAAGGTAATAATAGAGGCATGCCTTTTGACGGACGAGGAAAAAATCGCAATGTGCAAAATCGTCACCAACGAAGGCGCAGATTATATCAAGACCTCGACGGGGTTCTCCAAAAGCGGCGCAACT
>CAYTUT010000091.1:0-6911 GCA_964441295.1 uncultured Christensenellaceae bacterium
CTTTGAAATAGACGACCTGTATAATAACTGTTATGCAGGATATTATATACATTATTCCTCCAAGGAGTATTAAAAATAGATTTTGTGAAAAAAGCGCGACACATGCGCTTGCGCCTCCTAAACCCATGGAGCCGGTATCGCCCATAAATATGTTGGCAGGATTGCTGTTGGCAAGCAAAAATACTAAAAGTCCACCCACTAGCGCCCCACAGAAAAACAGTAACGAATTCAATTCGGAAGTCATAACAACCTGACCCATAAAGGCGGTTTCGGTAATTGTGATGAAAATCACTGCCGCAAATGTAACAAAATAAATTATGTTGCACGAAGCGGCAAGTCCGTCCAGTCCGTCCGTCAAGTTGACGCCGTTGCTGACCGCCAAAAATACAAAGAGGCAAACGGGAATGTAGAGCCACCCCAAATCAACCTGCCCGTTATAAAATGGGATGTTGACAGCGCTGCCGATATATGGATTTCTGTAGCAATACAGTGTGATTACTATGGCAATACCCAGCTGACCGATAACCTTTTGATAGGGCTTCAATCCCTCGTTGTTAGCAAACTTTATTTTAATAAAATCATCCAAAAACCCGAGCAGAGAATAGCAAAGCATGGCGGCAGCGGCTATCTTACCCATAGTAGCGCCCTTGCCGCCAAAAATCATTACGATAATAGCGGCGGGCAGGACAAAAATTATCCCCCCCATTGTCGGAGTGTCAGCTTTTTTTTGGTGCTGACTGACATATTTGAGTATTGGCTGCTTGACCTTGAGTTTTCTTGCCTCGCGAAAAACCAGCGGAGTCAATAGCCCCGATAGAGCTGCAGTCATCAGCGCCGCGACGAGCATCTTCAATAATGCCGTCATCTATTCTCCTCCATTATCTCGCTGATTGCCTGATGATCGCTGTAGTAATACTTCTTCCCTTTGATGTCCATGTAATCCTCAGAGCCTTTGCCGGCAATAACGACAAAATCTCCTTGCTTGGCAAGGCTCATCGCCCTCCTTATCGCCGCGCGGCGGTCGGTAATTATCTCGTAGGCCTCGTAGTCGGATATTATCCCCGCCTCAACCTCTGCCGCAATATTGCGCTCCTCTTCAAAGCGCGGATTGTCATTGGTAATTATTACATAATCGCTTAGCCGTGACGCTACCTCTCCCATCCTCGCCCTTTTTGTACGGTCGCGGTTGCCTCCGCAGCCAAAGACTGTTATCAGCCTGTTTTGACTGCACAGCGCGCGAGCCGAGCGAAGCAGATTGTCAAGACCATCCTCAGTATGGGCATAATCTATTACGATATTGTAGCCGTTGAAGGAAGTAATGTTGAACCTTCCGGGGACATATGCGTCATTTTCCATTACCGACCGTATATACGCTAGCGGTATGCCAAAATAACCCGCCGCCGTGCATACTGCTAGAATGTTATATACATTGAACATCCCGCAAAGCTTTGTGTTAATCTTTTCTACTATGTCGAACATATTGAGAGTAAAGTTAAGCCCCTCTTGGGTTGCCGCAATATTGATTGCGAAAACATCGGCAGGATTATTAATTCCGTAGCTTAATATAGGCATTTTATTTTCTCTTATCATCTCAAGCCCCAGTTTGTCGTCGGTATTGATTATGCCAAGCAAGCCGTTGTTTATGTTGAAATAGCTTTTTTTGACGGCGGCATAATTATTCATATCCTTAAAAAAGTCTAAATGGTCTTGAGAAAAGTTTGTAAAAATTATTGCCTTATTGACGATTCCATAAACCTTGTCGAAAAAAATCGAATGCGCAGAAACTTCCATAAACAAGTACTCCACGCCCTTGTCTTTCATCTGACGCATCATGCGGTGAAGCTCTAAAGGATCAGGGGTTGTTAGCACTGAAGGGTATTTTGTGCCCATTATATCGTATTCTATGGTGCCAATAAGCGCGGTTTTGCAGCCTGCTGCACGAAAGACCTTGTTCAAAAGATACGCGGTTGTGCTTTTGCCGTTGGTTCCAACCACACTTATAATTTTAAGGTTTTTTGAAGGGTTGCCATAGTAATTTGCCGCAACTGAAGCAAGGGCTCTGCGGCTGTTATCCACTATGACCTGTGTTGACCCTTCTATATCCAGCTGCCGCTCTGTGACGATTGCCGCCGCGCCTTTTTTTATCGCTTCTTCAGCAAGATTGTGCGAATCGGTTATCGTTCCTTTAAGGCATACGAATAAGTCATCCTTTTCTATCTTGCAGGTGTCCGTTTTTACGTCGTTGATTTCGATGTTTTGATTGCCCTCAATTCTGCAATGTTTTATGCTGCCTATAATATTTTTTAGTTTCATGTCAACCTCGTAAATATAAGTAGTTTTATTCTATCACTTATATATATTCGGTTGACGCTCCGTATAAAACAAGTCAAATTACTTTTTATTACGACATTTTACCTTACACCGATAAAAACAACATTTTGAGTAGTGCAAACCGTCCCCGCGAAGGGGAATTGCTCTGTCACAGTGTCCCCATCTCCGTCTTCCTCGTAATGCAGTCCGAGAGCTTTTAGCTTTCTTACCGCTTCGATATGCGTCATGCCAATTAAGTCGGGCATTACTACCTCCTCATACGCGGTAACCGGCTTTGTGGGAGCAATACCTTTGTATTCAAATATCTTTGCAAAAATTTCTCCCACGTAGGGCGCTGCGACAAGACTGCCGTAATACAGGTAGCCTTGCGGCTCATCCACCATAAAATACACTATATATTCGGGGTTTTCCACAGTAGAAAAGCCTATAAACGAGGAGAGGTATTTGCCGCGATCAATCGTTCCGTCCTTATACTTCTGGGCTGTGCCGGTCTTGCCGCCAATGGAGTAGCCGGGCACTCCGGCAAGGCGTCCGCTCCCTTCCTCTACTACACCTGCTAGAAGCTTTCTCACCCTTTCGCTGGACTGCTCGCTAATTACCTGACGCTTAATCTGGGGATAATTCTTGGCAACCAGCTTGCCGTCCTTGTCAAAAACAGAATCCAACAGATACGGCGTCACGATTTTGCCGCCGTTAACGCAGGCTGACGCGGCTACCATTAGTTCGAGCGGTGTTATAGCGATTGCCTGACCAAAGCCAATGCGCGCTAAATCTACGGTTTTTACGGATGCTTCGGGGATTAATAGCCCCGCTGCCTCGCCAGTAATATCTATGCCGGTTACCGAGGTCAAGCCAAATTCTCTGAAATATTTATACATTATCTCGGTACCGACACGCAGCGCAACTTCCATGAATACAACGTTGCAGCTGTTTTTGACACCTTCGGCGAAGCTCTCGCTTCCGTGGCCTTTTGTCTTCCAGCACTTGATTTTTTGACCGTCCACAAGCTTGCTGCCTGTACAGTAAAAGCGGTCTGTTTCTTTAACTACTCCCTCGTTGATGCCGATAGCGGTCGTCAGTATCTTAAAGGTTGAGCCCTGCTCATAAACATTGCTCGCGCATATGATTTTGCTCATATCAAAAAGCGCGCTGATATCGTCGCGCGGCACATTGTTAAGGTCATATCCGGGCGCCTGAGCAAGCGCAAGTATTGCGCCGGTATTGACATCCATAACCACGCATGCGGCATTTTTTGCATTATACTTTGAAAATGCCGAATAAACTGCGCTTTCGGCAAAATGCTGGATATTATTATCCACAGACAGCATTATATTCAATCCATCAATCGAGGGAATGTATTTGATGCTTGAGCTTACCTCCCTGCCTATAAGGTCGGTTTCGGTAAGCTGATAGCCGTTGATTCCCGTAAGATATCTGTTATAATACAGCTCTATCCCTGCCTGACCGGATGCATCAACATTGGTAAAACCTAATATTTGAGACATAAAATTACCTTCAGGATAGTATCTTTTGATATTTTGCGAAATATATATGCCGTCCGCCCCGCTTTGCTTCATCATAATCACCGACTGCTTTGTGACATTTTTTGCCACGGTGATTTCGGATACACCTTTGCGGTTGATTTTTGCGTATACTTTGTCATAATCCAGCCCGACAGCTTGGGCTATAGCCGAAGCGGTGTCCTCAACCGAAGTCATTGCGTTGGGTCTTACATAGATTGTATAACTTGTGTCGGTGCCCGCAAGGAGATTTCCGTTGATGTCATATATTCCGCCGCGGGTAGCAACAAGGGGTATATCCCTCGTCCACTGGTCCAGCGCCTTCGCCTGCAGTCTCACCCCGTCGATAATCTGAATGTAAAATATTTTTCCAAGCACCCCAATAAAAAGAAAGGTTATTAACACCATTACAGTCAATAACCTTCTTTTGATTGATATTTCTGATATCATCTTCACCTATAATCAGCCTCCTACTAAGTTGCTAATCCAGTCGCAAAACCGGTCAAACCAGTTTGTGTCTTGTGTATAGGTGTTGCTTGCCGGATACGGTGATAGCGAAACCTGAACCGCACCCGCGCTTGTCATTATAGTGTTAAGCGGAATCTCTCCTGCTCCCGGATTGGTTATCGCGCTTGCCGTTTCGGTAGGCACAATATTGCTGCCGTTGCTTATTCTTATCGTTTCAGTCTCCCAAGCAGTTCCGGACACATTGACCGCAATAAGGGCGACAACAACCGCAACCATCAAAAAATAGCAAGCAACCAGCGGTATAAGCTTTTTCTTAAACACCCTGCGCGATGCCTTTGCGCCGCCGGCGGCTCTTTCACTCTCATAAGCATTGCGGCGATTGGCTCTTGCGGGAGCGCCTGCCTCGCGGCTAATGCTGTCGTATCTCCTCTCGTCGTCATATTCGTAGCTGCCTCTTGCGCGGCTTTTGCCAAGTAATGACTCGTAAAGATGCTCCCGATACTCATCTGTCGTCTCTTTTGCCGTACGCGCATATGTTCTATCGTTGCCATAAGAAGTATCGGCGTAGCCCTTGTCGCTATACCTGTAATCTCTGTCAGTTCCTACACTTGAATTTCTAGTAGCTGTTAACATAGTATTCTCTCCTTACCGCAATTATTACTTCTTTTCCGCAATTCTAAGCTTTGCGCTTTCTGCTCTTTTGTTGGCTGCGAGTTCCTCTTTTGAGGCAATAAGCGGTTTTTTTGTTATTATCTCTACCTCGCTAACCTTATTGCAAGTGCATATTGGACTTTTTTTGTCGCATATACAGTCACTCTCAAGGTATTTAATAGCATTTTTTACTATCCTGTCCTCTAACGAATGGAATGTTATCACGCATATCCTTCCGCCTCTTACTAATCCTCTTGAAGCCTTAACAACCGCTTCATACAGCCCGCTCAGCTCGCCGTTGACCTCTATTCTTATTGCCTGAAATGTCCTTTTAGCAGGGTGTCCGCCCTGATAGCGGTACTTCGCGGGGATGCTTCTTTCGATTATTTCTACAAGTTCACCGGTTGATTTAATCGAATTAGTACGCCGTCTTTGTACAATGTTGGAGGCAATCCTTCTCGAAAACCTTTCTTCACCGTACTCATAAAGTATCCGCGCTATCTCGCTCTCGCTGTATTCGTTGACCACCTGCGCCGCGCTTAACGGATTGCTCCTGTCCATACGCATATCCAACTCACTGTCGTATCTATAGGAGAAGCCCCTCTCCGGTGTGTCTATCTGGTATGAGGATACGCCCAAATCCATCAGTATGCCGTCAGCTTGTGGCAGTCCGCCTAAAGCCTCCTTAAAGTCGCTGTGAATAAACTCTGCGTTGTAGCCCTCAAGCCTTTGCCTTGCTATTTTTAAGGCGTCCTCGTCCTTATCTATCGCTATCAGCTTGCCGTGCTTCAGCCTTTTTGCAATCTCGAGGCTATGACCCGCTCCACCTGCCGTGCAGTCTATGTACAGTCCGTCCTCTTTAATATCCAAGCCGTTTATAACTTCGTTTAGCAGCACGGGCGCGTGGTTATATTCTAGACTCATTTTTTGCCTCTTACTCTAGAAAAGCGCACATTGTCGTCATCTCTTCTCTCGTACGCCTTTTTGCTCCAAATCTCAATCCAGGCAAGCGCACCGATAATAACAATGTCATCCTTCAAACCTGCGGATTCGCGCATATCCTGCGGAATTTGATATCTAGCCTGCGTATCACCGTTGAAAGGCTTCATGGAGCCAAAGAATTCACGCACTTCTCTCTGCTTCTCGTAATCGTTGAGTTTAACCGAAGCGTATTCGTTGTAATAATTTTTCATCATCTCTTCGGTATACACCACAAGAAAGTCTCCCGAACCATAACCAATCATAAGATTGCCGCCGACTTCGTCTCTCAAAGCCGCAGGCATTCTCATTCTACCTTTAGGGTCTAATTGGTAAAAATAGGTTCCAGTAAGCATAACAACTCCTTTTGACCATATTATACCACATCAATCCACTTTTGTCCATAATAATCCCAAAATTCTTTTACAGTATTGCAAAAAAAATTTGCATATCTATATGTTGACATAATGCGGATAATTTACCACAATATATTGTGTATTTGAACGCTTATTGCGGTGGACGAAATTCCCTAAAATTACATTACTTCAAATTTTTTTATAGAAAACAAAAAACAGCGCCCGCAAGCGCTGAATCGTTGACCAAAGGTTTCAATGAGCATAGCTCAAGTAGCTATAAGCTAAAGTATCCTAACCAGCTTGTTGTCAACCAAATCACACGAGGTGAGATAGTATTCAACTCCGTCCAATTTTACATAAGGATAGCACAAAGTGTCCTTGCCGTGGAGATGGCCGTACACAACCTTATCCGTACCGTAACGGCTGAACAGGTTGCTGAATTCGCTTGGCTCCTTGCGGACGCCGAAAGGCGGAAAGTGAAGCATGCCGATAACTGTGTCCCCTTCTTTTTTCTTGCTCTGCATATCGCTGAGCGCTAGCTCTAGCCTTACTAGCTCCCTTGCAAAAATCTTTTTGTCGTCCGCACCCGAATTATTATCGGTAATAT
>CAYTUT010000092.1:0-6909 GCA_964441295.1 uncultured Christensenellaceae bacterium
GCCGGGACTGCTTGTACAGGCGCTTACTACAGTTGAGCCTACAGAGGACATGCTTGAGGTGGCAATCGCCGCTTTTAAGGCGGTGGAGGAGCTGGATTCCAATCCCCAAGCCGCCACAACGAAGTTCGAAATCAAAAAAGATTTTACGAGGCTGAGAACGGAAGTTGAAGCGTATCTTAAGAAAGATGAGGAGTGCACGGCCAAGTGCGGCTGGATTCTCTCCAGCGTTACCGGCATGCCCCGTTCGCAGTTGGCGGCAGTCAAATATGTGACGGAGCAACAGTACACAAAGGCTATTGAATACGCAAAAAATGTTGCGGAAGGTAATCCTCTGCAGTATGTTTTGGGTGATACAGTGTTTTACGGATACAACATCAAAGTGGACAGCCGCGCGCTTATCCCGCGTCCCGAGACCGAGTTGCTGGTGGAGCGCGCATTAGCTCACATTAATGACAACGACCGAGTGCTCGACCTCTGCACGGGTAGCGGAGCAATAGCCATTGCCGTTGCTAAACAAAAACGCGCGAAGGTTGTTGCATCTGACATCAGCGATGCGGCGCTTGAGCTAGCCCGTGAAAACGCTGTCCAAAACGGCGCTGATGTTGAACTCGTAAAAAGCGATATGTACCGGTCACTCGAGGGCGAATTCAATGTTATAATCTGCAATCCGCCTTATATTTCGGAAAAAGAGATGCAAGAGCTGCCCAAAGAGGTAAAGAAAGAGCCTTTTAACGCCCTTTACGGCGGTACGGACGGACTGGATTACTACCGCACTCTTGCATCCGATACAAAGACGCATCTTGTCCGCGGCGGACTGCTGTTTATGGAAATAGGCAGTTTGCAAGCCGCCGAGGTCAAACAGATTTTTGCAGATTACAAAGTAGAGATAACGAAAGATTACGGCGGTCTTGACCGAATAGTGGTCGCCGCGTTCAGGGAGTAATATGTTAGATAAGCTTGCTCAAATCAAAAAAAGACATGTGGAATTAACCGAGCAGATAGCTTCAAGCGAGGTTATAAATGACCAGGCCAAGTGGCAAAAATTGGTTAAGGAGCACTCCTTGCTAAGCGAGGTTGTGAGCCTATATGACGACTATCAAAGGGTTAGCGCGGATTTGGCCGAGTGCAAAAAAATTATTGCCGATAACGCTGATGCCGAGCTCTCCGCACTTGCTAGAGAGGAGCAGGAAGAGCTGAAGGAGAAGAGCACGGCATTACTTGCCCAACTCAAGATAGCGCTGTTGCCCAAAGATCCCAAGGACGACAGCAATGTGGTAATCGAAATAAGAGCCGGCGCAGGCGGCGACGAGGCGGGACTATTCGGAGCGGTGCTCATGCGGATGTACATCCGTTTTGCCGAAAGAATGCGCTGGAAGGTTGAAGAGCTTGACATGAACTTCAATGACCTCGGCGGTGTTAAAGAAGTAGTCTTCTTAATAAGAGGCAAGGGAGCGTACTCCAAGCTGAAGTTCGAGAGCGGAGCGCACCGCGTTCAGCGAGTGCCGACTACCGAGTCGCAGGGCAGGATTCATACTTCCACGGCAACTGTCGCAGTGCTTCCGGAGGTTGAGGATATTGATGTGGAGATTAATCCCAACGACCTCAAGATAGACACCTACCGTTCGGGCGGGGCGGGCGGACAGCATGTCAACAAGACCGAGTCGGCAATTCGCATAACCCATATGCCGACAGGCATAGTTGTTACATGTCAAGACGAAAAATCACAGATAAAAAACCGCGAAAGGGCAATGAAGGTGCTGAAAAGCAAACTCTATGACCACTATCAGGGTCAGATTGATAAAGAGTATGCTGAGAACCGGCGCTTACAGGTAGGCACGGGAGACCGCTCGGAGCGTATACGCACTTACAATTATCCCCAAGGACGAGTGACAGATCACCGAATCGGTATGACAGTTTATTCGCTGGATGCTTTTTTGGACGGGGATATCCTATCTATGATTGAGGCGCTGCAGATTGCCTCGCAAAACGAAAAATTAAGCACGAAAGAGGAAGATTAAAAGATTTTTGAGCTGTTGCCTCTGCGTATATACCCTCTTCAGGTAATTGCCTATTGAAAAAAAAACCGCGATAGAGTACAATATATATATCATATATTGGAGGAACAATTATGATTCGTTTGATTTATGGAGCTAAGGGCTCGGGTAAGACGGGGAGAATTGTTAACGAAGCTAACGAAAGAGCGGAAGAGACGGATTCGGTCGTGTTTTTGACAGACACATGGAGATACCGTTTTGACATCAGGCATGAAATAAGGCTGATAAATGTGCTGGATTACGAAGTTCATACCGAGTTGGGCTTTACAGGCTTTATTAGAGGTCTGCTCGCCTCAAATAACGACATCCATCTCGTATACATAGACGGAGCCAACCGTATGGTGTGCAAGGACATCAAAGAAATGGAAAGCTTTTATGATGCGCTGGAGAGAATCGGGCAAAAATGCAAAGTTGAGTTTGTGCTCACTGTAAGCACCGACGAACTGCCCGAGTTTCTTGATAGATTCGAAAAAATCAAGGTGTAAATATATTATCTAAGGAGATTTGCAATATATGAACTACATCAGCACGCGCGACTGCAGTCTCAAAGTAAGCGGCAGCGAAGCGATCGTTAAGGGTATCTCAGCGGACGGCGGCTTGTTCGTGCCTGAGGTTTTACCCAAGCTGTCGCAAGAGGTTTTGCGAGAGCTGGCAGAGCAGTCTTATGAGGAAAGAGCGGCGTATGTTATGAGCCTCTTTCTAGAAGATTTTTCTTACGAGGAGTTGCTCGAGTATACAACGAAGGCATATCAGCGTTTCGAGGGCGATCCTTGTCCTCTTGTCAATATTGACGACGGCCTTTTCGTACTTGAGCTGTGGCACGGCCCTACCTCGGCATTCAAGGATATGGCATTGACAGTCCTGCCTCATTTGCTGGTTGCATCCAAGAAAAAAATGGGGATAGACGACAAGACGCTTATACTCGTCGCGACAAGCGGCGACACGGGTAAGGCGGCGCTCGAGGGCTTCAGGGATATTGAGGGCACTGAAATAATGGTTTTTTATCCCGATGAGGGAGTAAGCGCGATGCAAAAGCTGCAGATGGCAACACAAGAAGGCGCAAATGTCTATGTGGGCGCTATACGCGGCAATTTTGACGATGCTCAAAGCGCGGTTAAGGAGATATTTGCCGATAATAATATTGCTGAGCGGTTAAAGTCAAGAGGCTACTCGCTTTCTTCTGCCAATTCTATCAACTGGGGCAGATTACTGCCGCAGATTGCCTATTATGTATCCGCTTACTGCGACTTGCTCGGCTCGGAGGAGATTGCCTCAGGCGACAAGATCAACTTTTGCGTCCCGTGCGGTAATTTCGGCAACATACTAGCGGCGTATTATGCAATGCGCATGGGCATACCGGTCAACAAACTGATATGCGCCTCCAACATCAACAACATATTGACAGACTTCTTCAACACCGGTATTTACAATACGAAACGTCAGTTTTTCAAAACCATGTCGCCGTCTATGGATATACTCATATCCTCTAATCTCGAGAGGTTGCTGTTCGAAATGCTTAACCGCGATGATGCAAAACTTAAGGCGCTTATGTCAGAGCTCAAGCAGACGGGAAAGTATGCGGTGGATGTGAGTCTTTTGAGAAAAGACTTTGCCTGCTTCGCGGCGGGATTTGCCACCGAGGAGGATACATCCGACACAATATACAACAACTTTGACATTTACGACTATATTTTTGACCCGCATACCGCAGTGGCGGCGTATGTATACAACGAATATATTTTGGACGGGGATGACACACCTACGGTGATAGTATCCACAGCCAATCCGTATAAGTTCTCGCGCGATGTGTATTCGGCTATAAGCGAGGGCGGCGAAACAGATGACTTTACAGCGGCGAAGAGGCTCAATCTGCTGACCGGAATGGAGATTCCTGACAAAATCGCCTCGCTGCGCGATATGTTTATACGCTTCGAGGAAGTATTGGACAAAACGGCAATAAAAGAGAAAGTATTGAATTATACTGATAAGGATAGAGGTAATAATGGATAACAACGGGCGCAAGACAATTTACAGCGGGATACAGCCCACGGGCTGTGTCACAATAGGCAATTATATCGGAGCAATCAACAGCTGGAAGAAGCTGCAGGAGAATAATGCATGCATATACGGTATTGCCAATATGCACGCGCTCACGGTTAGGCAAGAGCCTGCGGAGTTTAGAGCAAGAGTCAAATCCTTTTTTGCGCAGTACTTAGCGTGCGGGCTTGACCCCGAAAAAAGTATATTATACATTCAGTCAGATGTAGCAGAGCATGCCGAGCTGACCTGGATACTCAACTGCTTCACCTATATTGGGGAGCTTTCGCGGATGACGCAGTTTAAGGATAAGTCGCTGAAAAACGAGGATAATATTAATTCAGGCTTGTTCACATATCCTATACTTATGGCGGCGGACATTCTGCTTTATAAGACTGATCTTGTACCGGTCGGTATCGACCAAAAACAGCATTTGGAGCTTTCTAGGGATATTGCCGCTAGATTTAATAATATCTACGGCGATGTGTTCACCGTGCCCGAGCCGTACATCCCCGAACACGGCGCAAAGATAACCAGTCTGCAGAGCCCAACCGAGAAGATGAGCAAGTCAGACCCCGACCCTAACGGAATGGTCTCGATAATCGACCCTCCCGATTTGATAAGAAAAAAATTCAAAAGAGCGGTAACCGACAGCGACAATAGGATAATTGTTAGCGCGGATAAGCCCGGCATTACCAATCTATTGACTATATACTCTGTCTTTGCTGATTGTTCCTTGCAGGAAGCGGAAAGACGCTTTGAGGGCAAGGGTTACGGCGAGTTCAAGACGGCAGTCGGCGAGGCGGTAATTGATGTGCTTGCTCCATTGCAGGAGAGGTACAAGACATTGATGGACAATAAGGATTACCTCGATAAGCTGGCGGCAGAAGGTGCGGACAAGGCAAGAAGTATTGCCCGCAAAGTGCTTGCCAAGGTAAAGCGAAAGATAGGTTTTTGCTGAAATGTTCGGATATATACTGCCTGACAAGCCCAATATGTATGTCAAAGATTATACGCTTTACCGCGCTCATTATTGCGGACTGTGCAAGAGCACAAAAAAGTACTACGGCAATCTGATGCGGTTTTCGGTCAATTATGACACGACTTTCATTGACATAATGCTTAGAGGACTTTCGGGCAAAAAGGCGGTAATAGGCGAAGGCGTATGTATCCTCAACCCTCTGCAGAAAAAGCCGTATGTTGTTCAGGACGAAATCAGTGAAAGGACGACGCATCTTAATGTATTGCTTGCGGATTTTAAGGCAAGGGATGATATTGCGGATGCGCCAAGCGCAAAGAAAAGGCTTGTAAAGCTTTTTCTCTCCCGAAAAGTATCCCGCGCAAGGGCAGCGCTGTCTGCAGTTGCCAGCATACTGGACGATGCCTATATCGCGCAGCAGGAGATTGAGCGCGTGCGGTCGGATTCATTTGACCGCGCGGCTGACCCCTTTGCGGTTGCGATTGCCAAAATATTCGAGACACTGCTCGGAGAGAAGTATACCGAAAACATTGGAATTATAGCGTACAACCTTGCAAAATTTGTGTACGTTATGGATGCTGTGGACGATTTCGAATCGGACATCAAGTCAGGACAATACAATGTATTCGGGCAGATGTATCCTGATAAAAGAAGCAAGCGCGAATTGCTGGACGAGGCTGAGCCGGAGTTGGAGCAGTTGCTTAACGGTATAATCGCAAGCATCAAAGAGGCATATGAGAATGTCTCAATAACGGTTAACGAGGGCGTAGTTACCAATACGCTTTGGTATGGCTTACGCGCGAGGGCGCGCGCCGTGATAAATAAGGAGTGTACAAAAAAGTGTCAAAGAATTCGTTTTTAATATTAGGTCTTAGCGAAAACGCTACTCAAGCAGAGGCAGAAGCGGCATACCGCAAGTTGCGCGATAAATATCGGCTGGATATGCACCAGGAAGGGGAGCGCGGTCGTTTCGCCGCCAATAAACTTTCAGAAATTGAGGCGGCATATGCCGAGGTAAAAGAGCTGTTTGACTCGAAAATCAGCTATGACGGCAATGTTTATTCTACTATAGAGCAGTATGTTAAGAGCAATAAATATGACGAAGCGCAGAAAGCGTTGGACGGTATATCCGAGCGGGGAGCGGAGTGGCACTATTATCAGTCCGCAATCTACTACAAGAAAGGATGGTTGATGGAGTCAAGGTCACAGCTGAAACTCGCCGTGTCAATGGACCCCAAAAACGATAAGTACGTTAACGCGCTCAATAAGCTTGAAGACAGACTTAATAACCGTACTTCAACCCCGGGCACTCAAGGCGCGCAAAGCAATCAGCAGAGCGGAGGCTATAACAGAAGCTATCAGTCTGACGCAGCCGGCCGCGACACATCCGGTGACGAATGCTGCGCATGCTGCCAAGGATTGATATGCGCCAACTGTCTTTGCGACTGCCTGCAGTGCTGCAGATGAGAATCAACAAAAAGTTAAGCAGCGAAATCGCCCTAAGCGGCATCGGCACAGCACTCGCGGTAATATGCGTAGTGCTGTCTTATTATATCCCGGTGATGACGCTGACTTTTTATGCGCTGTCTGGAATCGCGCTGATGATTCCGCTAGTCAAAGGAAGCTTAAGAGGGAGTCTAATGAGCTTTTTTGCCAGCTTGGCTCTTGCGTTTTTGTTCACCAATTATATTGCGATACTTCCTTTTGGATTGGTGTTCGGCGTTAGTACCATTATAATGTGCGTCTGTCAAAAATATCTTGCTAGGAAGCGCTTGTTAGCGCTCTTAATCAAGTGCGTGATATTCAACATATGTCGGTTCGGTCTGTTCAGTCTCATAG
>CAYTUT010000093.1:0-6878 GCA_964441295.1 uncultured Christensenellaceae bacterium
CATCTCAGATCTTTGTTTATAATTATAACAAAATTATTATGTGCGCGCCCGTGTGGGCCGGGCATCCCGCGCCTGCGTTCAATAATATTGTAGAGGCATTACCCGCGGGGAAAGAGGTAGAAGTCTATTTGTCTTCTGGCGGCGGTGACTCCTCTGGCGGGAGACAAAGGGTAATTGAAAAAATCGAGAAGCAGGGTTGCAAAGTCCTCAGCTACACCGACATGAAAGAAAGCAAGAATAATAATTAATGACTATGCCAAGCGTAAAAAGGAAGAAAGGATTAAGAATTGCGCTGTCTGTGATAATTAGCCTGACGGCGGTGCTTGTATTGCTCACGGCAACGGTAACCGGTATTTTTTGGACGGAGCTTGCCGCAATACGGAATATAAAGCAGCTTGACGATTACGGCTTCTTTGTAATGGAATACAATCGAAACTATGAGCTTGACCATTTGCTCTCGACGGGAGTTAGCTCTGACCAAGAATTGCTAGATTACATAATCGGACGCATTTTTAAGGGCTTGCCCATAAAAATTGACATGTCTGATTATGCTTGCACCACATTCAATTCGGTAACTCCGGACGGAGAATATCTACTAGCACGAAACTTTGATTGGGAATACTCCCCTTCGTTAATGCTCTGGACAAAGCCCGAAGTCGGCTATGCGAGCGTATCCATGGTCAACTTAGGGTTTTTGTCCTATGCCAAGGACTATTTGCCGGATAGATATTTCAATCGTTTTCTTGCTCTTGCCGCGCCTTATGTTCCGGTTGACGGTATCAATGAGGCGGGGCTTGCAATAGGCGTGCTCTATCTGGGAGTTGAGCCCACCGCCCAAAGCACCGGCAAAAAGGGGTTGACTACGACGACAATGATCAGACTGGTATTGGATAGAGCGGCAACGGTGGAAGAAGCGATTGCGTTGTTTGCCTCGTATGACATGCATGATTCGGCAGGCGCATGTTACCACTACCAGATTGCCGACGCTACGGGGGCATCAGCAGTAATCGAATATATTAATAACGAAATGACCGTAATATATCCCGAACACAACGAGGCAAATGCCGTTGACTACCAGGTTGTAGCCAATTTCTTTTTGACACCCGATGTCAGCGACATTGACTTAGGCATAGAGAGATACGAAGCGGCTGATGCAGCCTTGTCCTTGACGGGCGGGCTTACTACCAAAGCGGAGGCAATGAATATTCTCAACGAAGTAAAGCTTGTCAACTACATTGAAGAAAGCGGCTTTGTCAATGATACCCAATGGAGCATTGTGTATGACCTGACCAACCGTACAATGGATGTATGCATCGGCATGAATTATGATACGGTATACAGGTTTGCGGTCGATTCGCCTATGCAGTTGAAGTAGGATAGAAAAACAAAGAACGCTTTTCGTGAAGAACGAGAAGCGTTTTTTTGTAGAAAATTGACCATGAGGTCGACAGTTATCGTATAGCTTCGGACAAAAGCACTCATGTAACTGGCATTAGCAAGGTCTGCAAGCTGCGCCAATTCGATAACGAAGGGCGGCAATTATCGAAAAACCCGCTTTTTGAGAAAGTTGTTATTTAGAGAATGCTTCTGAAATTATTGCGCATGCCTTGTCGAGGTCTTCGTATGTAATTATCAAGGGCGGCGCAAATCTTATGGTATTACGATTGGTATCTTTGGCAAGAACGCCGCCTTCAATAAGCTTTTTAATATAAGGCGCGGCAGAGCTAAAAAATTCCACTCCGATAAGCAGACCCTTTCCGCGTATCTCTTTAATATCAGGATTGTTTATCGCACGCAACTTTGCTATGAAATAGCGCCCCTTTTCCTCTGCCTGCCTCGCGTAGTTATCGCGTTGCAATATTTGCATTGTCTTCAGCGCGATTGCCGCCGCCAAAGGATTGCCGCCGAATGTGGAGCCGTGCGAGCCATTGTCGAATACGGAGAGTATATCACGGTTGGCAACAACTGCAGATACCGGAAGAACCCCGCCGCCGAGCGCCTTGCCCAGCACATATATATCGGGCTGGACATCCTCGTGATTGCATGCAAACATCTTTCCAGTACGGGCAAAACCTGTCTGCACTTCGTCGGCTATGAAGAGTATGTTATTGGCGCTGCATATTTCCCTGACGCTCCTTAGATAACCTTCTGGAGGCACAATTACACCCGCCTCGCCTTGTATCGGCTCTACTAAGAATGCAACGGTGCCGGGAGTGATTGCCGCTTCTAGCGCCGATGCGTTTCCGTAAGGTATTATTTTGAATCCGGGTGACAAAGGTCCAAAGCCCTTTTTGGCATTACTATCTGAGCTGAAAGATACTATTGTGGTTGTCCTGCCATGAAAATTTCTGGTGCATACAATTATCTCCTGTTGTCCGTCTTCTACATTCTTGATATAGTTGCCCCAGCGCCTCGCCGCCTTAATTGCCGTTTCGACAGCTTCGGCACCGGTGTTCATCGGGAGAACGGTGTCCTTACCGGGCAAGGCGCATAGCACTTCGTAAAACTCGCATAGCACAGAGTTGTGAAAGGCCCGGGAGGTCAAAGTTACCTTGTCAAGCTGCTCTTTCGCCGCGGCAATAACTTCGGGATGACGGTGACCAAGATTGAGCGCAGAATACGCGCTGAGCATGTCAAAATATGCCTTGCCCTCAGGGGTGTAGGCGATTGCGCCCTCGGCGCTAGCTATCACCACTTCTTTAGGGGCGTAGTTATGGGCTCCGTATTTTTCGGTCTTTGAGATGATTTCCTTAGATGTCAGCATATGTTCCTCCGTTGATTGCAAGCAAAAAACCAAGCAAAAGTGCGAAAGCGCCAAACGGACGGGTTGAGCGCGCACGCGATAAGATGAATTATCTTTTGGCTATGGTGCTTGTTATTATTATAACAAATATAAAAATAAAATGCATAATACTTTGCCCGTATTATGCATAAAAATATTTTTTTGTATATTTAAGAAAGGCTTTCTGTATATTCTTCCCTTATCCGGGCAAGCTCAGCCGCATCAATGCCGAACTCTTGCAAGAAATACTCCTCAAGCGAACCGTATTTGTCGGTTATGGCATTAAAAGCGGTCTGCAACAGCGATTCGTGGACAACAAACAAGGGTTCGTAGCGTTTGAGCAGTCGGCTTCTAAAAATTTTGGGAATAAAGTGACCTACCTTCTTCTCGATATGCTCCTTAATCTCAAGGCTTTTCATGTAGTCCTTCTCTATCTCGCAGTACTCTGCGCCAAGTATTGCAAGGAGTATAGCGCTCCCAAGTCCCGCACGGTCTTTGCCGGCTGTGCAATGCTGCAGAAAAGGCACTTCGCCCTGCCTCAAGGCGCTGACCATGCGCTTGTATCCCACATTGTCGAAGGGTATGCCTCTGTAGGTATCCTTAATATCCTCGAAAGTGACCTTGTGAAAGGCTTTCAAAAAGGTTGGCGCTGTTTTCAGTTTATACAACTTCTTATTTTGCATGTCGGTAGGGCAATTAATATGCTCGGCTCCGATATGCGCATACGGATTGGTCTTAATAATATCCAGCTCATCGACATCGCGGTAGTCAAATATCAGCTTAAGCTTCAGACTGGACAAGAAGCTTATATCGCAAGGCGTCGCGTCGTTGAGCATGGCGCTTCTGTAGAAGAGTCCTTTCTTGATGACTCTTCCATTGCTTGCGGGGATTCCGCCAAGGTCTCTGAAATTATATACTTTTTCCATCAATACTCCTGTTCTGCGAAATGCTAAGCCGCAATTTCAGATGACTCATCCGTAGACTTTGGCAACTCGTGATTGGGCTTGTCCGCTATATTTTTGGGCAAAGTCAGCAGAATTATTCCGCCTATTAAGAAGAAGAGTATCAGCGAGGACACGCCAATGCGAGGGCTTCCGGTAATCGCGGTAGCCGCTCCCATAAGGGCGGGGCCAAGGACCGAAGCGCCTTTGCCGCAGATATCGTATATCCCGAAAAATTCGTTGGATTTTTCTTTGGGCACAAGCTTGGCAAAGTACGAGCGGGACAGCGCCTGTATTCCGCCTTGAAAAATACCTACGAAGAACGCCATAATGAAGAATTGCAGTATACTGTTAAGAAAGGCTCCGAAAACCGTAATCGCAACATATCCGGCAATACTGACAAGTATTAGCACGCGGGGGCTGTATTTGTCGGCGGCCTTGCCGAAGAAGAGCGCGCAGGGCCAGGCAACAACCTGCGTCATAAGCAGAGCAATGACAAGATAAACTGCGTTGATGTCGCCCAAAACCTGTTTTGCATATACAACACTCATTCCGATTATTGTGCCCACGCCGTTGATATAGAAGAAGAAGGCGATAACAAACAGAAATGCCGCCTTGTAGGAGCGAAGGTTTTTGAAAGTAACTGCAAGCTTGCGGAAAGCGTCAATAATCTGATTCTTAGCCGGGTCCACTCCGTGAACTTGCTTGTAGGACTTGTAGAGCGGTAAGGACAGCGCAAACCACCAAGCGCCGGTAATTGCCATACCGATTACGATCGAATTGCCCTCGCCTATGCCGAGTATGGGATTACCCGCGGGCATTGTAGCTAGCACATACAGCCCCAAGCATATCACGAAAGGAATACAGCTGCCTATGTAACCCCAGGCAAAGCCGCGCGAGGATACATTGTCCATGCGGCTGTCTACCGTGATATCCACAAGCATTGCATCATAGAACACCACCGAGCCGCTCATGCCTATTCGGGACATAATTACTATTGCCGCAAGGTAAGGAATGCTCTTGCTGACCCCGACCAAAAAACAGCCGACAACACCGATGAGAAGAAAAATCATAAACATTTTTTTCTTCATTCCCTTGTTGTCGGCTATAGCGCCAAGAATGGGATTAAGCAGAGCGATAGCCAATGCAGAGAGCGAGAGCAGTGTGCCGAAGATAGCGGTAATTTGCACTTCGGTATAGCCCTGAGCTTTGGCGAGCGTGTCATAATATATTGGCAAAAGAGAGCATATCATCATGACGAAAGCCGAATTGCCGACATCATAAAGGACCCAGTTTTTTTCCATTTTTGTCATCTTAAATTTCATAGAAAACCTCTGTTGTAATTATTTGGTGACACAATTATTATTAGTTTAACACAAAAACAAGTGCTTTTGCCATATAATCATGTAAATAAATCCTTGCATTATGTAAATTATTATGTGCTATAATTATTTAGGGGCAATTTTGCCAACACACAAAAGAGGTGCCTTATGCCATCGAATGTAATACATAATTATTTTGCCAAGCAGGTAAAAAAGCATATGGACGACCAAACCGGCTTGTTTATTGACGATAACCTTCAGGCATATTTGCTGGGTGCCCAAGGGCCGGATCTAATGTTTTATCTCAAATTCGAGAAAGAGCCGCTTAATTTGCTCGGGGAACATTTGCACTGCACCGACGATGTCTGCTCCGTATTTCAACACTCTGCCGAGTACGCAAGGCAAAAGAACTCGGATACGCTCAGAGCGTTTTTGCTGGGTCAGCTCTGCCATTATGCGGCTGACAGAGTAATTCATCCTTATGTATATTTTTTAGAGCAAAAATTGCTCACATTTTATAAAGCCAATGCGCACAGGCACATTCATGTCATCATTGAGAGCGCGTTTGACTATATCTGTCTCAGAGATTACATGAAGGTCAACACAGTGTTTCACAAAGCCTATAAGAATCTCAATATCGCTAAAGGCGCGCGGCTCGAGATTGCCAATTACTATTCTGAGGCGGTTGCCCCGCTTTTTGATATGCAGCTTGCCCCGGAGAAGGCGGACCTTGCAATCAGATTGATGAGATTATTTATGAGGATATGCGACGATACTACCGGTATCAAGTACCTGCTGCTCAGACTGGGCGAGGTTGTTAGCGGAGCGCCCAAGGCTGTCAGCGCGTTTGTGCGGCCGCGGCGGGAGAGAAAGAAGGAAGACTGGTCGAATCACAACCGAACGCCTTTTCCTAAGTACAGTGACGGAGCAGAACTTACTTGCGAAACTTTTGAGGAGCTTTTGGAGCGGGCGCAAAAAGATGCGTTGGCGCTCATTGACAACTTTGTTTTGAGTTATGCCAAGGGACTGCCGCTTGACAAAACACTTTATTGGCGCAATTATAAGGGCTGATTGCTAGCTGTCGGCAGAGCTTTTGCTACTCTTGTTGCAGCCTCAATAGCGCCTTGTATGATTATATAGGCATATGTGTGCCGATAGAAGCGATTTGCGTCCCGCGCAAAACAGACAGTGAACGCAACTTGCACGCCTTTTTGTGCAGGACGCGGTATATGCTATTGACTATACTTCCGCCGTCCAATATAATCAAGGTAAGGCAACGCGTTAGCCGAAGAAATTCGGAGGTATAGAAGATGAAAAAGATTTTTATGGTAGCGGTAAGCGTTATTCTAATAATAATTACGGCGGGAGTATTTACAGCGTGCAGTATTAATGACGAGCTGGCACAGCTTAAGAGGGCGGTTTCTTATTCGATTGAGACTACCAAGAGCATGGACAAAGCGGCATCATCCGATCTTCAGGTGGACAACTTAGCATTAATTATTGCAGAAGCGGATTCTGATATGTTATTAATGGCAGACAGTTTGAGCCTTATAAGCGGAGAAAACCTGCAAAATGAGACAGCGAACAAAATTATTCAGGCGTTGGATTATTTTGAGCATATAAAGCTGCAGCAGACAGCGGTAGAAGCGCACATTACAGAGCTAAAAAGTCAGTTCGATAGTTTTAAGGAGCAGTTGGCGGCATTCCGCAGAGAAAAACTGAGCCTTGATACGGAAGAAAGGGCGCAAATTGCGGCATATGTCAGCGAGGCTGCGGAGCTGAGAGCGAGCCTTAAGGACACAATAGGTAAGGTGTATGCGGCGATGCGTGAGG
>CAYTUT010000094.1:0-6745 GCA_964441295.1 uncultured Christensenellaceae bacterium
TTTCTTTTAGCGCCATAGACCAGGCGCCGGGGATTTCTCTGGAATACGGATACTTAATGTTGTAGTCCTTTTCTTGATGACTCTTGAAAAATGCCATGGGATTATGCCCATACTTAACATTCAATATGTTTCCTACAACGATATTGGCATAAGCGTCCTTGGCATGGTGCAGGTTGTTGAGCTCGCGCACTTTTATAAGTTTTAGCTCGTTCTTGAATTCTGAGGTGTTCTTAGCCTTGGCGTATACGATTTCGCTTGACGGATACATGCTCTTTAATAGCTCAGCAACCGCTTTTGTGCTTTGGCGTGTTTCAACAAGCTGACGGTCGACAAAACTTGCAAGCTCTTCGACAGTAAGAGGAGTATTGCGGACAAGCCGCGCGTACTTCGCCGGGGAGAGGAGCTCTTTAGATTTGAGATGATTCCAAAAGGGCATCATTCTATCGCGTACTGCTTTTTCGATAGGGTAGACATCTGTCTTTATAGCATTGTCCTCTTTGCACACAAGAACTCTATTGTCAAGACTGTCGTCTTTTATCTTGGATTGAGGGTAGATATGGTCAATGTCAAAGATATTGGTATTGAAGAGATCATTAAAGGATATGGGTTTTTGTGTGTACATGCAACGCCCCATCTGCATGTAATATAAGAAAACCTTGTCGCTCAATAGCTTTGCATCGGGCAAGGCAATCAGCTCATTGACCCATTCCCGCTCTGTGTCCTTGATGTTTTTGTAAAGGTCAATAAGGCGTTGTTTTCTAGTTACTGTGCGCTTATTCTTCTGTTCTTCCTCGGCGCCTCTTGCCATCTCTACGAATATTTTTTGCGGAGCGGCGCCCTGATTTTTTACAATCTCACGGGTAAGTACTATTGTGCGCCAAATCGCGCGCTTTACCGAGGGAGAGCAGTACAGCTCGCTGACGGTTCTATAGGTTATCCGCTCGTCATGCGCTAGTGCTTTGTTGTGCTCTTTGACCGAATCATTGTATCCCAATTTGTTGGAAAGCAACTGCATGAGGTTATAGGAGCTTGTATCCAACGCATCAATGATGTTGGGCATCTCTCCCGTGTCCGGATTGACATAGCGTGAGGAGGTTATGTCCGTTAGGAATTTTTTGGACAGCCGTCCCCAGCCGGAATAGTTGAGAGAGCTCAGCAGGTCTATTTCTTTATCACTAAGCTTTGAAGAATATGCCTGCTTTATGCGCGCATGTAGTCTTTTTTTATCCGAAATGAGCGTAATCCACTTGATTATTTCCTCGCACATTTCGGACTCGGTGTCAACTTTTTCCCCAATTATGCGTTTTATATCCACATAGCTTGAGAGGTTAGCCTTAAAATCATCGTCAATTCCTCCGAAAACATCTTTTACCTGCTGTCCTTTGGGCACAATTCCCTCTTTGACTAATAGACTTAACAGGGATTTGACGGTAACGGCGCGATGTGAGGCGGCATATTGCTTGGCAAGCTCTCTTACTCTCTCGTTCTTTTCGCCGAAAACTGTTAGATTATTCAACTCGTTCAAGAATACGAATCTCTTGTACAACAGTGAATTGGCAGGAAGCACGTCTTCGCCGATAACGTAAGTACATTTTAGAGTCATCCGCTTAATAAAACTGTCTTCCGAAGCGTTTTTGTCTATTACCTTATCAAAGTTCCACGGATTAACTTTGGTTCTCTCTTCGCCCTCATTGCGGACCGCCCAGGCAAAGCGGCTTGCGTTGTTCAAGGGCCCCACATAGTATGGAATCCTGTATGTGAACAGTGATTTTATCTTGTCAGACACGGATAATCCGTCTTCCGTATTCTTTAGAAACGGGAAGTAATTCTCAGCGTTTTTCAAAATGGCGCTGAGCTCGGCAAGATTGACTTGGTAAGGTATTACTCCGTTGGAATTAGTAATCTGCTTGGGCAAAAAGGTGTCGTTATTGATTTCGTTAATAATTGTTTGATCCGAAATCTCAAGCGTTTTTTTCAAAAAAGTGTAAAAGTCTTTTTTGTTGGCTTTTTTGTATCCGTGCTGTTTGTCCATACCGATATAAGCGGCATAGTTGGGCACTTTATTGCAATATCTGAATACCAGCTTGTAATTTTCGGGACAGTTGTTTTTTACATAATCTTTTAATAATTTCAAGTCTTTTTTGTGTTTTTCGTAGATTGCAACCTTTGCTTGCGAAATATAGCTGTTGCCGGATAAGATATTGCTTATCAGCGACCAATCGTACACGGCCTTTGCCATACGGATCAGCTCGATATCGTCGCTGTCGATTCTCGAGGCTATCTTAGGCATGGTAGACTCGTCAAATGAGGCATCGTCAAAAGAGAATTTCAAGGGCTCATCCATCTCAATGTTTAATAACTCGTCAAGTTTAACGGTAGCACCGACAGTAGAAGAGATAATAGAGGCGAGCTGCTTGTCCGCTCCGGCACAAAACAGCTCTTTAAGCTTCTTTTGTTTGCTTCTGATGTCCATTTCGCTATTCTTGATGATCCCAAGACATTGCTCGATATTTTGCAGCTCTAGGGTAGGGCATTCTCTATCGGCAAGAAAGGTGTTAATGCGGCGGAAGGAGTCTGCGGCAATATCCGAGCTTTGCACATTGATATCCTGACCTTCGAACAAGAAGTGACCGCGGTTTTTTATCAAGTGGTGTACTGCGTGGTAGAGTAGGCGTATGTCCTTGATTGCCCCTTGTCTCAGCGAATCGCGAAGATGGAAGATTGTGGGATATTCTCTAAAATAATCTTTGTCAGTATATTGCTTATCTCCAAAGAATACGTATTTTGTCTTGATACGCCCGTCCTTGTCCTCTTGAAGCAGCTTGCTGTCGTTGAGCCTAATAAAAAATGTTGGATCGCATTTTGCAATTTCGTCTGCAAAAAGGCTTTGTAGTAGTGATATTCTGTATCTTACACGGGCAAGCCTTCGCCTTGCGCACCTGAACGCCCGCCTTTCTGCGGCAGTTTTGGCAGTATCAAAAAGGTAGCTTCCCCACATATCGTTGCCGCGAGCTTTGATTAACTTGTAGTTTTTGTCAGTAATCGCCCAACCTACCGAATCGGTACCGATATCCAATCCTAGAAAATATTCGTTTTTCATCTTGACAACCCCCGTCTTTTGTTTTATTATATAATTACCCAAACGATTGACTACCATTTGGGATTACACCATTAGTTCAAATAAGATTTTTTCAAAGCGCCGTACTATACGGTTGCACAGTGTGTGCAGATTACTCGCCGGGAGGCGGGTTTTCTTTTTTCTACAGTATAATTGTAACACCTTGTCGGTACAATGACAATATGGTTTATACTTTTTTAAGGATAGCAGATTCAGTCCGGCGCAATAACCGGCTGAATTTAGTTAATAGAGAATTAATACTACGGGATGAGGCAGGAGAATACGTGAGCCGCAGAAGAGCGCGGGGGTGCCGCGTCCATTACTCTTAGGCATTTTGCAGCTGTAGAAGCGTTGATTAATAGAAGTATTAGAGCAAAATACCCATTATTTTCGAGCAGATTGAAGGTTATGCTTCCCTTATGTTGACAGTGCATAGGTATGATGTTATAATTCAATCAAAAATAGCAGGTTCGGTACAAAATGGATGTTTCACACGCTGGACATAGACAAAGATTGAGGGACAGGTGTAGATTGAGCGGCTTTGACAGCCTTTCGGAGTATGAAAAGTTGGAGTTTTTGCTTTTTGCCTATATTCCACGCAAAAACACTAATGATATAGCGCACAGACTTATCGAGCGGTTCGGTTCTTTTGCCAAGGTGCTTGACTCGAGAGAGGAGGACTTGGCATCCGTAAAGGGTATGACAACTATTGCGGCGCAGTACCTTTCCACTTTACCCGGAGTGGTGGTTAGCTATCGCGAGGACAAAATCAATAAAAAACAGTACATCCATAATAGTGCTAGCGCTATTGAGGTTTTTAAGATACACATAGGGATGCGTACTACAGAGATTATGCAGGTATTGTGCCTTAATGTCAAAAGGCAACTAATCCATACGATAACACTGGAGAGTAAGAGCGCAAAAATGGTTATATTGCGTCCTGCGGACTTGATATGCGAGATTGTGCGCCATAATACCAACCATATAATCATCGGTCACAACCATCCTTCGGGGGATGTTACACCGTCAAGAGAGGATATTGATTTTGTGCGGACAATGCAAAAGGCGCTTAATGTCTTGAACATCGAGTTGGTAGACAGCATTATAGTAGGCCTAGACAAGAGCTTCAGCTTCCGCAATGCGGATATGCTGCGCGATGAGGGCAGCGCGATAAACGACGGCGCCAATGCGGCAGATGCTTTCCTCTGCTGGGGCAAAAAGCATCGTGCGGATTTTGAATAATATTACAGTTGTCCAATGCGCTTAAAATAGTTATTTTTTTGAAATTTTGTGATATAATCATATATACACGGGGATGTTCTGGTATTCGACATGGTACGGAAGGGCATCATAAGCATGCCGAAGGCTCGGCTTCGTAAAAACGGGAATTTTAAAAGAAACGACAGAAACAATACTGTTGCGTTGGCAGCTTAATGCCGACTGTCGCATAGGGTGAGCTCACTGCTCCCTATCGCGGCATAATGATGTGTGAGGAACCGCGTTGCCGGACGCTACTAGGGCAGAACGGAATTTAGTGGCTTGGAGCGGACAGCCTGCCTGCGGGCGGTCATAATCGACACTCAAAACGCAAAGCTAAGCATGTAGAAAGTGATGTGATTCCTATTATGGACGGGGGTTCAACTCCCCCCATCTCCACCAAAATTATCGGATAAGTCGGGGAAGTTTTTGCAAAGCGTGCTTTTATTGTGGCATGTTGGGCTACTTTGGGTTTTAATTTACTTAAAAGCATTATTGTATAGAGTTAAGGGATGCCCAGCAGAAGATTAGGCGTACAACTACTTGTGGGTTATGTATAACTTGTGTGCAAAAATGTAAGATTGTTTTAAAGCTTTGGCATAGTGATTTTCTACGTCGCAAATTATTATTTGTCCAATTATTAATTTAGGTATTTGCACTTCGGTACTTTTTATAGTATATTGTAATTAGTCTTTTTAGTAAGTTGGGGAATAATTATGAAACATATTATGGGTATGTCTTTTGCAAGAAATGAAAAGGGCAGATTTATACGAAAAACTTTTGTAACTATGCTTATATTGTATGTGATGATGATGGTACTATTTTTACCTACCCTATCCGCATTGGCAGAGGTAACGAAGAATTATAATCATGGGCTAAATAATAAAGAGGAAGAAAGGATATTAGAAGACGATGCCAAGGAAGATGTCGATTTATACAAAGAGACCGGAGAGAATAACCGGGAAGAACTTCAAGAATATTTAAACGGCTTATCTATTGTATATGAGGATGAGAATAAACGCAGCGCCAACGAAAAGCATTTTTTAATGAGTGACGGGTCGTACAGATTGCTGCAATATACTGAACCAGTACATTATAGGAACGAAAACGATAAATATGTCGAGATTGATAATACTTTAGAGCAAGCAAGGCAAGATGGTAAGGATGTATATACCAATAAAGCCAATGATTTTAAAGTTAATTTTGCTAAAGATTGTGGTTCTGTGGCATTAACAAAAGGGGTGTATTCAATTGATTGGCAATTGCAATCCAATGCTACTAAATCAGCGTCTAATACAAAAATCGCAATTGAAAATGCGGTAGAATCGTATAAAAACAGTAAGATTGTGTACAATGAACTATTTAAGAATATTGATGTTGAATACATTGTTAATGGCAGTGGGATAAAGGAAAACATAATTATTAATCAAAAGGGTGATTACAGCTTTGAGTTTAAAGTTAATGTGGCTAATTTAAAGCTATCATTAAATGAAAAAGGCGATATATTAGGATATAGCACAATCTCAGAAGAGATAGTTTTGATTATACCAAAAGCATTTTTGTTTGATAGCGCAGATATATATTGTGACGATATTGATTATCTATTAGAGAATACAGGAAAAGATAGTTATGCGATAGCCTTAAAGCTTGATAAAGAATGGATTAATGACCCAGAAAGAGCTTTTCCGATTACTATAGACCCTATAGTAAAAGTAGTAGCCAGCTTGGCGGGTTATTCTCTCACTCCTAATGTTAGCTATAATTCTGTATATAGATACGTAGGTACAGGTTATCATACACTAATGTATTTTTTTATGCCCTCGCTTCCTTTAACTGCCAATGTAATTAACTCAAATTTAGTATTAAAAGGCACAGCATACAATTATCAAAGTAATTCTAATAATTGGATAGCAATCAGAGAAGCTGTTGGCTCTTGGGGATGGGATAATCCAGAGCCTGCATACCCAAGCGGATGGGCAGGAATAATGTCATTTTTGGACCCAATAACTACGGCAAGTATACCGTCGGGACAATCTACGATAAAGCTATTAATGACAGAGTTAGTACGAAAGTGGCATGTCACCCCATCCTCCAACTACGGGATCATAATGGGGGATATAGCTTCGCCTAGAGAAAATGGATATTATCGTTTTGGCTCAGAGTATCATTCTACGGATTCGCCAATTTTAGAGATTGATTACAGGATTAGTACAGGGTTAGAATCTTATTGGAGTTATGATGTAATTGATGTTGGGAGAGCGGGCACTGGCTATATTAACAAATATAATAATCAATTGACATTTGTACATGAAGATGTCGTCTTAGCGGGAGAATTGCCAATAAGTGTATCGCACATATATAATGATGCTT
>CAYTUT010000095.1:0-6724 GCA_964441295.1 uncultured Christensenellaceae bacterium
AAGACAAAACGAGAGTTGCTTGAACGAGCTACCCGAGAGGAAAGAGAAAAGCTCCTTAAAGAACAGACAAAGCAAGCTGAGACATCTCTTGACGTCAGCGGCGCCGAACAATACTCCAAGGAAAAAACAGAGGTAGAAAGTCCGATTATTGATGAGACACACGCCGTTGAAGCTGTGCCCGTTGCCAATAACGCGGATGAAGCAGAGGTAAAGACGGATGATAACGAGGCTAAGGCGGAAGATACTTCCTCTGCCCAAAAGGCTGATGTTATCGAAAAGGTTGAGCCGGTCGCCGAAGAAAAACCCGTGATAAAGACCGAGACCAGAGTTGAGAAGGCTAAGGAGCCTAAGGTCAATCCTTTGAGAGCGCAAAATGTAACCGAGCCTCGCAAATTTGTTCCAATAAAGACTTATATACCCGAGAATAATGACCGCCAGCAGAGAAACAACCGTTTCGGCGACAATCGTCCCGGCGGCTTTGAGAGAAAGGACGGAACCAAGGATTTTGCCCCCAGACCTAATCGAGAAGGCTCTTTCGGTTCCAAGCCGTCTGCCCCGGCAGCAGGCACGACATACATTCCACAGCCGTCGTCTTCCAACTTTAAGGGCAAGCCCGGCAAAAAGAATCCCTTCGACAAAAACAGCAATTTCGAAGACAAGAAGGCTAATAAGAGGGTTATTCTCCGAAGAGAACTCGCAAGCGGCGAAGAAATCGACGAGAGCGAGATAGCGAGACGCTTCAAGTCCAAGAAGTATCTCAAGCCCTCAGTTGCGCCGAAGCCTATCGTAATTGAGAAAGCAGTTATTAGTGTCAATCCCGTGCCTATCAAGGTGTTGGCTGACAAAATTGGCAAGCCTAGCGCAGACATCGTCAAGAAGTTGCTTATACTAGGCATATTCAAAAATATTAATGATTCGATAGATTTTGACACGGCTTACTTAATCAGCGGAGAGTTTGGCATAGAGATTGAGCTGAAGCTTGAGCAGACTATGGAAGAAAAGCTCACCGAGCTTGTAAGCGAGGAGGCAGTTGATGTCACCAAGCTGACAAAGCGCGCTCCCGTTGTTACGATAATGGGTCATGTTGACCATGGTAAGACATCATTGCTTGACTATATCCGCAAGGCGAATGTCGCGTCAGGAGAGGCAGGCGGGATAACACAGCACATAGGCGCTTATACTATCAAATTGAAGGGTGAGAAGATTACATTCCTCGACACCCCCGGTCACGAGGCGTTTACCGCGCTTAGAGCGCGCGGAGCGCAGGTTACCGACATAGCGGTAATCGTAGTTGCGGCAGATGACAGCATCATGCCTCAGACGATAGAGGCAATCAACCATGCAAGGGCGGCTGATGTACCCATAATTATTGCCGCCAACAAGATGGATAAGGCTGGAGCGGATATTGAGAAGGTAAAAGTTGACCTGTCCAATAATGGACTTCTGGTAGAAGAGTGGGGAGGCGATATAATCTGCATTCCCGTATCCGCAAAGACTGGCGAGGGTGTTGACAAGCTTTTGGAGAATATGCTTCTTGTCGCTGAACTCAACGAACTCAAAGCCAATACAAAGGCAAATGCCAAAGGTACTATCATTGAGGCGCGCCTTGACAAAGCAAAGGGCCCTATCGCAACCGTACTTGTGCAAAATGGTACGCTTAAAGTGGCTGACTGCGTTGTTGCAGGCTCTGTGACGGGCAAGGTCAAGTCAATGTTTGACGACAAAGGCAATTCGGTTAAGAGTGCAGGTCCCTCGACACCGGTTTCGATACTCGGCTTTGACGAAGTGCCGCATGCGGGCGATCAGATTGTAGTAGTGGACGAAAAGCTTGCAAAACAGCTTGCTTCCGAGCGCAGGATAAGAGAAAGAGACGATAAATTCAGTACCAATTCTACCAATCTTGAGGACATATTCAAGCAAATTGGGCAAGGCAAGATCAAGGATCTTAATCTCGTTATAAAAGCCGATGTTCAGGGTTCGGTCGAGGCACTGGTACAAGAGCTCAGCAAACTTTCCAACAACGAGGTCAAGGTCTCTGTTGTGCACAGCGCGGTAGGCGCGATTAATGAGAGCGATGTTATGCTTGCTTCTACTTCCAATTCGATTATTATCGGATTCAATGTGCGTCCGGACACCAATGCAAAGGCGGCTGCGGCTAGATTTAGTATAGATATCCGCAATTATCGTATAATATACGATGTAATCAACGATATACAGCTAGCGCTTAAGGGCATGCTTGCTCCTAAGTTTAAGGAAACACTGCTCGGCAAAGCCGAGGTCAGAAACACCTTCCGCATAACGGGTATCGGCACAATCGCAGGCTGTTATGTGACAGAAGGCAAGATTGAGAGAAATGCGGAGATTAGATTGCTGCGCGACAATGTCGTAATTACCGAGAGCAAGATTTCGTCGCTCAAGAGAGTCAAGGACGATGCCAAAGAGGTTGCGGCGGGTTATGAGTGCGGTGTGGGTATAGCCAATTACAATGACATCAAAAACGGCGATATAATCGAGTGTTTTATTATGGAAAAGGTGGAATAGTATGCCTAATTTGGACAGAGTTAATGCCGAACTGAAAAAACAAATAAGCGATATAATCCTTTTTGAGCTGAAGGATCCGCGTATTAGCGGTATATTAACAGTAGTAGATGTTAAGTCCAGCAGTGATTTGAGCTTTGCGAAGGTACGAATCAGCTATTATGGCGAGGAGGAAAAACGCAAGTTGGTATTCGAGGCATTACGCAACAGCGCTAATTATATACGCAGACTGATTAAAGACAGGGTCAAGTTGAGAAACATCCCGTCATTGCAGATAATAGAGGATAACAATGCCGAATATTCCGCTCATATCAATAAGATTATTGCGGAAGCAACAAAGAATCTGAGCGATGATGAAAGCGTATAGGACAGCTGCTGACATAATTAATAGCTCAAATAGTATCGGAGTGATATCGCATAAGAATCCCGATGGAGACACTGTGTGCAGCGCGCTTGCTTTGGTATTGGTGCTGAGAAAGCTCGGCAAGACTGCGGAGCTTGTCTGCGATGATGTGCTGGATCCAAAACTGGATATTTTGCCGAGAATTGAGCTGTACAATCAAAGAGCCTTAACAACATACGAAACGGTTATCGTTGTTGACAGCAGCGACATTGAACGAATCGGCGAGGCGGGAAAATTGCTCTCACGCGCTAGAAATACTATTGCATTTGATCATCACATAACACATGTAAAATATACGCAAAACTGCATAGTCAGGGACAGGTCCTCTACCTGCGAAATAATATTTGATTTTATTAAAGAATGTTTTAGCGAGCATATGGATAATACTATCGCCGAGATTCTTTTTGCCGGCTTGATTACCGATACCGGTGGATTCGGTAATTCTTCAGTTACTGCGGCTACTCATGCGGCGGCGGCGGAGTTGCTCGACTACAAGTTTGATTCCAACAGGATTTATTATCATTTTATCAAGGCGCATACATATGCGACTTTCAAGCTGAAAATGGCAGTGCTGTCAAAGGCAATGTTTTTTGCAGAAAAGCGCATTGCAATAGTGGTGTTTTCTAAACAGGATTTTTCGACTACCAATACGGATTTGACCAACACATCCGGCTTATTATACGATATTATCAATATTGATGAGGTGAGTATTGCGGTGGCTGTCAGCGAGGTCAGCGACAAGAATTACAAAATAAGCGTCCGCACCAAGGGCGCCGCGGATGCTGCGGCAATAGCGCTTGCTTTCGGCGGAGGCGGCCACGCTAAGGCATCTGGATTCGTGCGAAACGGATACATAGAGAATGTAATTGACGACATACTCAAGGTGTGCGCTGACAATTTATGAACGGTTTTTACAATGTATTGAAGCCGCCGGGCATTACTTCATCGGATGTTGTGGTGCAAGTACGCCGTATAATAACAAGCAGCAGCGGCGCGCGCGTCAAAGTCGGGCATCTAGGCACACTGGACCCGCTCGGCGCCGGGGTTTTGCCTATTGCGGTAGGCAGCGCGACCAAGCTTTTTAATTATTTATTGGACAAGACTAAGGTGTATAGAGCAAAATTCGTTTTTGGCGTGACAACAGATACGCTTGACGGAGATGGCAAAATAGTGTTTAAGGATAACAGAGTAGTCACCGATGAGGAGATTGAAGCGGTTATTCCGTCTCTTTTGGGCGAAGTGGAGCAGGTTCCTCCGCAGTTTTCTTCAAAAAGTGTTAATGGAGTGCGGGCATACAAGCTTGCGCGTCAGGGAATTACGGTTGCGCTTGAGAGCAAAAAAGTTAATATCTATTCAATTACTACTGTTGAGCGCGGGCATAACGAATACGTATTTGACCTTTCTGTCAGCGGGGGAACTTATATAAGGAGTATCTGCAGAGATATGGCAGAGTTGTTGGGTACCTGTTCGTACATGGCAAGCATCATAAGATTGCAAAACGGGGAATTTAATATAGACGATTCGAATACCTTAGAAGAAATCGAGCGTTCTTATCTGACTACATTCTTGACACTGGAGCAGTATAAAGAGCGCTTGCCCTCACTCGATATTGACGCTCAACATAAAAAAAAGATTGATAATGGAGTCGCAATTTTTCCAAAATGCATGCCCGATGGCCTTTTCGCATTGACTGTAGGCGGAGAGGCATATGGCATTGCAACAGGCGAAAATGGTAGGCTGAGAGTGGTTTTGCGCTATGATAAAGAACATACTGGATTGTAATAAAGAAAAAAAAGTTGCGCTTGCGCTGGGCTTTTTTGATGCGATACATTTGGGGCACCAAAGCATTTTTGATACTGTAAAGACTTCTTCTGCTGCGCCGTCGGTGTTTACTTTTGCCAACAATATCTACAAACTGCTCGCTAAGGATGTTAAAGAAATATATTCGTTCGAACAGCGCTGCAATATTATACAAAGCTACGGTATTGAGGATATATACTATATTGATGCTACGCAGGAGCTGCTCAACACTAACGGAGAAGCATTCCTTGACCTTCTTACCAGTCATTTGGATATAGAATTGTTGGCATGCGGAGAGGACTATAGATACGGAGTTGACGCAATGAACGACACTGCTGACCTTGCCGCGTATTGTGGCAGCAAAGACATTCAATGCGTAATAAAGCAGTTGATTATGTCGGGCGAATATAAGGTAAGCAGTACGAAGATTAGAGAGTGTCTGTCCGAGGGTAGAATAAGCGAAGTCAACAGTATGCTAGGGAGACCCTACAGCATCACTGCAAAGGTGGTGGAAGGCAGAAAAAGCGGGCGCACTATTGGCTTTCCCACAATAAATATGCCGCTACTCAACAATATTCTCTCGCCAAAATTCGGGGTATACTCGAGCAGAATTACGATTGACAGCCGCGAGTACCGAGGAGTAACCAATATCGGCGCGCATCCCACATTCGAAGACTATTCTTCAAATATTGAAACATATATTATATGCTACGAAGGGGATTTGTATGGTGAGACAGTCACTTTGAAGCTGCGAAATTTTTTGCGTGAGATTAGCCGCTATCCTACCTTTGAAGACTTAAAGAAGCAGATATCGCTTGATGTGAGGAGAGTTGCGGAGGAGGATTTATGATAAAATTCGGGCCGTCGGGAGCTGATTACAGATTTTATGAATTAGGCAATAAGTCGACCATTGAGATACCTTCTTACCTCGCCGCAATGGAGCTTGACTGCTTTGAATACTCCTTTGGCAGAGGGGTTAATGTCTCCCTCGAAACAGCTATTGTCATAGGAGATGCCTTTCAGCAGGCGGATATCGAAATAAGCGCTCACGCGCCGTACTATATTAATTTTGCCAATCCTGATTCGGAAAAAGTGCTTGCATCCATGAACTATCTTGTTTCCTCGCTAAAGGTATTGAAGGCGTTTAAGGGCAGGCGTTGCGTTACGCATCCCGGCTCACCGCTCAAGCAAGAGCGCAATGCCGCGCTTGCTATAATGCTTGACAACTTCAGAAGAGTGTTGCCCACGATATACGAACTCGGTTATGATGATATGCATATTTGCGCCGAGACAATGGGCAAAATCAATCAAATGGGCACGGTTGAGGAGATAATCGAGGTATGTAAGCTTGATAAGGTTATCATACCGTGCATAGATTTTGGCCATATCAACGCAAGAGAACAAGGGATACTCAAGCAAAAAGAGGACTACAGGGTAATAATAGACAGCCTGATGTCCTCGCTGGATGAGTGGAAAGTACAAAACATGCATATTCACTTCAGCAAGATTGAATACGGCAAGTCAGGTGAGCTGCGGCATCTGACTTTTGAAGACAATACCTACGGTCCGAGCTTTGAGCCTCTTGCCGAGCTGATAGCTGAATATCGCCTGACACCGTACATTATATGCGAGTCAGCGGGCACACAATCTTTAGACGCTTTGGAGATGAAGAAAATATATAAGAAAATTGAAGAGAATAATTAGTATTACGGTATAATTAATTGCATTTTTTGCTGAATTATTCTATAATTAGTTAGTTTATCGGGGAAAGGTGCAAAGCCGCGGCTTCAGATAATTGAGGACTGATATGGTATATAACTTATTAAAAACTGAAATCGCGGATGCGGTGCTTGTAACATCGCGGCACACCGCGCTATACTTGACGGGATATAAGAATCCTGATTGCTGCATCTTTGCAACACCTGAGAAAAATTATTATCTGACGGATGCCCGATACACCAACGAGGCGCGCAAAAAAATCCC
>CAYTUT010000096.1:0-6625 GCA_964441295.1 uncultured Christensenellaceae bacterium
TGTATTTACTTGCCGGCGACCAGGAGCAGGGAGCCGAAATCTACGGATGCGCCGCAGATCGTGCGCAGGCATCCATTGTTTTCGATGTGGCTTGCCAAATGGTTCGGCAATGTCCGCTACTAAACCGAATGATAAAAATCATACCATCGCAAAAAAGACTGGTATATCCGCCGACCAACAGTTTCTATCAAGTTTTATCGGCTGAAAGCATAACCAAGCACGGGTTGAATACGCACGGTGTTGTGTTCGATGAACTCCATGCGCAGCCCGACCGCAGACTGTACGATGTTATGATGTACGGCTCGGGTAACGCAAGAAAACAGCCGTTGTACTTTCTAATCACCACAGCAGGAACTGACAGACACAGTATATGTTGGGAGGTTCACAGAAAAGCCGAAGACATTCTGAGAGGCAAGATATCAGACCCTTCTTTTTATCCTGTTATTTACGCAGCAAGCGAGGAAGAGGACTGGACGGATGAGAAAGTATGGCAAAAGGCTAATCCCAGCTTAGGAGTGACGGTTGATATATCCAAATTTCGAGCGGCTTGCGAATCGGCAAAACAAAACCCAGCTGAGGAGAATTTGTTTCGCCAAATGTTTCTGTCGCAATGGACAAAGCAATCTGTAAGATGGATGCCTATGGATAAGTGGAATTGTTGCGCATTCGCTGTGGATGAAGAAGAACTATACGGCAGACCATGTTACGGAGGACTTGATTTAGCGTCAACAACTGATATATCGGCGTTTGTTCTTGTCTTTCCACCTAGAAGTTCTGATGAAAAGTACATTGTTATTCCGTATTTTTGGCTACCCGAAGAAACTCTTGATTTGCGTGTAAGGCGTGACCATGTTCCTTACGATTTATGGTATAAGGCGGGCAAGGTCATGATTACAGAGGGTAATGTAACTCACTATGAAGAATTGGAAACCTTTATAGGTCTATTAAAAGATAAGTTCGACATCAGACAGATGGAATGCTACTCAGATTGTTCAGCGCTTAGGCGAAATGGGCATAACAATGGTTCCTTTCGGGCAAGGCTTTGCATCCATGAGCAGCCCCACAAAGGAGCTGATGAAACTGGTGCTTGAAGAGCGCTTAGCGCACGGCGGAAATGAGCCTTTGGCTTGGATGGCGGATAATGTGACGGTAAGAACCGACCCCGCGGGCAATATAAAGCCTGACAAGGAAAAATCAACGGAAAAAATTGACGGAATAGTCGCTCTTATTATGGCGCTTGACCGCGCGATAAAGAACGGCGGAGGAGATTCTAGCCCCTACGACACCCGTGGAATCATTGTATTGTGATGTGTTGGTGTTCGTATGACGGGGTATTTGCATCTCAATTCTCTTTATATCATCATATTGTGCCAGAAAAACCAAATCTCAGTTATGAACAAATTTTCGCAATTATTTTTTCGAAATGTATGTTTGTCAAACTTTTCGAAAAAAATTAATTATTGACAAAAGACCGTTAATTGTGATACATTTATTCCATATTATAGGGGCATATTGCAGTATCTTTTACAAAAGGACGTATTTTTGCCTTCTTATATGAAAAAGGAGAATGGTTATGAAAAAATTATTTACCGTTTTATTTGTATTTATTTTGGCTTCCTTATTATTTGCATGTGTGGGAAATGAATCTCCCGCGGCGCAAGACCAAACCAACACAACGGAGGTTTCATCCGCTTGGCAAGATTTTTCAGGTGCTATTTATGTTAATATAAGCGGCATATCATCCGGCACTGCGGCAAATATCAGCGTCGGCTATGCGATAGGAGAGGGATCTGCCGTAAACTGGACAAGTTATATTGCTGCGAATAATCCCATCATTGATTTTGACAATATAAAGGAATATGTCGGCTCAACCATCAAGCTTTATACAAAGCTAAATAAACACACCGCAAACGATGGAGTAGAGTATAAAGAAAGCGCACCGAGCGCACCCTATAGCTATAAAATTAAAAACATATACGATACAGAAAGTGAATGGTACAGGGCAAAGACTACCTTCAAAGATACATGCTCCAACGATGGCGAAATGTTAAGGGATATTGCACAAAGCGGCGTATACGGCACAGAAATAAACAGCTGGGATTATACGAGCAACAACGGAACTGTGATGTTTTTTGATAATATTTATTATCTTAACGCGGCAGGTTTAAAATTAATATTGAAAAGATTGACTGTTACTGAAAGCGGTGAAGATTATCATTACACGTTATCGGACCCCGATATTGAATATGAATATGCGCTTGTTAAAAATAATCAAACAAGCAATGTTGTATGGCATAGCTATTCCTCTTTAACAGGTATCATTTTTGAAGATGCGGACACGGTTCAATTGCGTATAAAAGGCAATGCGGATTATTGTGAATCGATTGCATTTATAAATTTTGATGTACAAACCATGACAGAAGGAAACACCTAAATAAACGCCCGTTGCCGGCAACTGCTTTCTAAATATAGATTGCCATTATTGCTCTTTGTAAGCGTTACACTTTTGTTACACTTTTGGTATTGAAGAACTTATCTAGGTATTGATTAGGTGATAACCAGTCAAGGGGACGCATTGGGAAATAGTTGTAATCTTCATTGTACCGTTTTAGTTGTTTGTTAAAGTCCGTTAGATTGTAGAAGCTATGCCTGTTGTAAAATCGTTCTCCGTCTTTCCTGTGGCTTCTTTCTACCTTGCCATTATGTCTTGGTGTGTAAGGTCTGATTAATTTATGTTTGATACCTAGTTTAGCAAGGCTTTTTTGAAATAATGTCGGTTGTACAATACCGTTTTTTGGCTTGTTTGCCGAATAGCGCTTTGTAAATTCCTGACCGTTGTCTGTTTGTATACACTCTATCGGAAAGTCAAAATACTTTACTGCATTGAACACAAACCTTGCCGCAGAATAACTGCTATTGTCACTAAACCCTTCCAGATATCTCTTTCGGCTATACTCGTCTATTGCTGTAAACTGGTATAGCTTAGTGCCTTTGCCCATAGCTTTTGTACATTCTTGGGGTACAAACTTAACATCAATTTGTACTCTTTCTCCCGGTTTTGTCATCTGTTGATAAGGTTTAGGCTTGTACGGTTTTTTGTGCTTTTTCTTGTCCTTGAAATAGCCTAGCCTTCTCATGACTCTGTAAAGAGCCGGTATAGTGCGACTATATCCTTTGTCTCGTAGCTTAACCCAAAAAACGACCAAACCTTCATCAAGGTTTCTTCGGCGCATATTGGCTATTAGCTTAAGCTCATCATATGTATGTTGATTAGGATGACTCTTGGGTTTACGGGATAGTTCTCTTAATGAATTGATAGAGCCATCATACCTTTTTAACCAGTAATAAATCCATTGTCTAGTTGTTTTGTAAAGTCTAGCCGCATAACTTACTCCGTGACGAAAGGAACAGTTAATAACTGATTGCTTAAACTTCAAATCCTGTGTTATACTTGCCATGGTGAGTATTCCTCCTTGTATGTTTTGTTTTTCTCAACTTAAACTATACAATAAATGGAGTGAAAACTCACCATTTTTTTTGCCCAATTTTCCCTCCCCCTCGGGGGAGGGAACGGATGCCCCTTATCAATTCCTATTATACATAATCTATTTTATCGTTTTACCAACTTTGTCATAAATGTATTGTAAACCTACAAATTTTCGCAATTATTTTTTCGAAAGTTATTGACATTCTAAAGAATTATGCTATACTAATACGATTTGGTATTATATCAAATGGGAGGTTTGGGATAATAAAATAATGGAGGTAGATAGTATGCATGATTTTCGCTATGTATCTAGAAAAGAGGCAAAACCTGTTAAAGAAGAGTTATTAGAAATTGTCCATAAGGTGCAAGATTTAATAAGAGATGAGTTTACTTTCAAGTATTCCTTTATTGGAAGTTCAAGCCGTAACATGATTACTTATGACACAAAATCCAATGTTGGGTACGACTTCGATATTAATTTTGAGGTCAATGATGAAGATGAAAATTATTCACCTAAAGAAATTCGGTCGATAATTCGGGATGCATTAAATGAAGTGGTTTTAAACTATGGGTATGATTATTGTGAGGATTCTACACGTGTACTTACGATAAAGCAAAAGGATTACAAGAACTCTAAAATATTACACAGTTGTGATTTTGCGATTGTATCTAACAATGATGATGGAACACAACAGTATATTCATTTTAATAAGCAGAACAATAATTATACTTGGGAATATCAAGGGCAAGGCTTTGATTCATTACCAGAAAAAATTGACTGGTTAAAAGAAAACGGTTTATGGAACGATCTGAAAGATTACTATATCGATAAGAAAAATCAAAATAACAATCCAGACAAACGTTCTCGCTCAATCTTCGCCGAGTCAATAACTGAAATGTGTCAGAAAAATGGATATTTTGAAGATTAACGAAATTAGATAAAACAAAGATAACTACATAAAACGCAACCGCTTATTAATTTGTAAGCGGTTTTTTCATACCCAAAAACGGAGGAAATAATGCAAATAGAAAAAATTGAAATAAGTAAGCTGAAGGCGGCTGAATACAACCCGAGAAAAGACCTAAAGCCCGGCGATGCCGAGTTCGAGAAATTAAAGCGTTCAATAGAAGAGTTCGGCTATATAGAGCCTGTCATTGTTAACAAGAGAACAGGCTATAGGATCGTAGGCGGACATCAGCGATATAAAGTCCTTGCTCACTTAGGACATACTGAGGTGGACTGCGTAATCGTAGATATAGATGACAAGAAAGAGAAAGCGCTTAACATTGCCTTAAACAAGATATCAGGCAGTTGGGATGAGGGGCTATTATCCGCTTTATTAAAAGACTTGGAGCAAAGCGGATTTGATTTGGAACTCACAGGCTTTGACCTTACTGAGGTAAAGGAGCTGTTTGGTAGCGGTAGCATAGAAAATGCGCACGAAGATGACTTTGATGAAGAAAAGGCATTGAACGAAACCGTTACACCCGTAACTAAGACAGGAGATATATGGTATCTGGGCAAGCACCGCCTATTATGCGGAGACTGCACTAAACCGGAAGAAATAGCAAAACTGATGGCAGGCAATAAGGCCGATATCATGGTAACCGATCCGCCCTATAATGTGAATTATAAGGATACGGTCAGTTTCCATAGAAACGGCGGATATTCGTCGACCAGGGTTGTTTCGGATATCGCAAACGATAACCTGTCGGATAAGGACTTCTACGAATTTCTTTACGGGTTTTTCCGCACGGCTTACGGCGTCTTAAAAGGCGGAGCGCCCTTGTATGTTTTCCATTCGTCAAAAGAGTCCGTCAACTTTATAACGGCGCTTAAGACCGCAGGGTTTAAGCTGTCCCAAACGCTTACATGGGTCAAGAACCATTTTACTCTGGGACGAAGCGATTATCAATACATAACCGAACCCGTACTTTACGGCTGGAAAGAGGCGGAAGGCAGTCCTCACTATTTTATTGATGACAGGACCTTATCCAACATATTTGACGATGCCGAAAAAGACATCAAGAAACTGACAAAGGATGAAATGCGTGGACTCTTAGAAAAGATTTTCGGCGGGCTACAGACGGATGCAATCCGCTGCGACAAGCCGGCAAGAAGTCCGGACCATCCGACAATGAAACCAATTATGCTGTGCGCAAAGCTAATATACAATTCAAGCCATGAAGGCGATTTGGTGTATGAGCCTTTCGGCGGGAGCGGCAGCACATTGATTGCATCGGCGCAGCTGAACCGTATTTGCTATGCATGCGAAATTGATGCTCGGTACTGCGATGTCATAGCAAAAAGATTTGCCAAGGAGTTTCCGAACGAAAAAATAAGGTTAATAAGAGATAATAAAGAGGTGGAACACGGACTGTAACCGCTCAAAATCTTTTTAACTTTTACTTGTTTCTTTACCGCATTTTCAATAGACTTCTTTGGTGATTGGCGGTATGTTTGTGTTAAAAGAAGGCAGAGGAGGAACAGCCGATGGCAAAATATGTGCTTACAAGCGAAAATACAATAGGTACGCTAAGCTATACGGGAGATAAGACCGAAGCGGAGGTGCTTGCCATGATGCAAGCGAACGAGCCCGAATGCAATTGGACGGCTTGCACAAAAGTCACGAGGGGCAAGCATGTCTGCAAATACTGCGGAAACATCGCCGAGGGAACGCACGGTGACTTGCTATGCAAGGACTGTCGGGAAACATTCGGGCATACGCTCTTCAGCGAGCTATAAATAGGATAAACAAAGCTGTCAAACCGCTCCGCAAGGTGCGGTTTTTCATAATTGCATCAGCGATAAAAAATGGAGGAAAATAATGGTAATATTCAAACGCAACAACAATAGAAGCCGCAGCAGGGATGCCCCTGCCGAACACAGAGAACTGCCAAAGAACCTGGAGAATTTCATAAAATCAGTAGACTTTGACGAAGGCGGAGGCTCTATGGCGGGGATATCCGTAAGCGAAGAATCGGCGATGCGAACTTCGGCGGTGTACGCTTGTGTAAAAATACTCGCCGAAACCGTGGCGAGTCTGCCGCTCCATTTATACAAGAAAAACGGTAATAAAAAATCGAAAGCGGAGGAACATCCGCTTTTTTCATGCCTATATGAAATACCCAACGCAG
>CAYTUT010000097.1:0-6555 GCA_964441295.1 uncultured Christensenellaceae bacterium
CAAAGACTATGGTGGAGGGATATGAGTTCTCTCCTTCTTGTACCTTTTGCGGCGCAACCAATATCGTTGAGGTCAGCGAACTGCCCGGGCTGAAGCCTAACGGACTGCTCCCCTTCTCTAGAAACAGAGAGGAGACTGCGGATTTTGCGAAGAATTGGATTAAGAAAAAGTTTTTTGCGCCGAGCAAACTAAAAAAAGAATTTAAGGTCGATGCTATGAAAGGGATATATATGCCCGTGTTCACATTCGACAGCAAGGTCAGCAGTATTTACAAGGGCCGACTTGGACAGCGCAGGACGCGTATTGTTACGCGTAACGGCAAGACGCATACCGAGACATATATTTATTGGTTCAATGTCAGCGGCACCATTAACAAAGTTGTTGATGATTTGCTGGTCGAGGCTTGCGACAAGGTTACGCAAAAGGACATCGAGAAGATTTTGCCCTTTGATACATACAATGCCGTAGAATATCAAAAGAGTTATTTGGCGGGATTTTCATCCTTGAGATACAGTCAGGGCATCAATCAGTCATGGGATACGGCAAGGGCTATTATTGACGAGGGCATTCGTCAGCAGATTATCAAGATGCACAATGCCGATGTTGTGGACTATATCAATCTCAGCACCTTTCACAGTCACACCTCTTATAAATATCTGCTGGTTCCGGTGTGGATGTGCAATTATGAATACGGCAACAAGAAGTACGGCTTTTTGATGAACGGCAGGACGGGCAAAATTACCGGCAAGACTCCGGTCTCGGCGGCAAAGGTTTCGGGAGTAATATTTTTTGCGCTGGCGCTCATTGCGGCGGCTATTGCGCTGTTTTACTTTTACGGTTAGGTTGACTACTATCATATTGTATCAGACCGCTTTCGGGCGGTAACATAAAGGAGATTGTTATTATGGCAAAAATTACGGGCGACATGTTGATTTCAGACGCTATCAGACAGGGCAATGCTCAAGCGATTGCCGAGGTATTGTACGAGATGGGTATGCATTGTCTGGGCTGCGCTTTTGCGCGCGGAGAGACAGTCGGCGAAGCTGCGAAAGTGCATAACTTTGATGTGGAAGTACTGCTCGCGAAGCTCAATGAGGCGGCGGAGAAATAGGTCCGCTATCCGTTTTGATTAAAAAAAGCGCAATATTTTGTTTTATATTTCTTCTGATCTTTTTGGCGCTGACAGGCGCTAGCGCTTTTGCGTTGGCAGATACGGGCATTGACGAGATACCGCTTGCCGCGCAGAGGGTTTTGCCGTCGGATTATTACGAATTAGGCGAGCTGGGCCGCATAACGGTGTCATCAAGCGGTACGGTTGCTCTTATAGAGAAGGATAGCTCAGCCGCATATATCCGAATAATAGGCGCAGTCGAGCGCAAAAAGGCGGCATCAGCCAGCCTGTCAAGAATATGCGCATATGACAACTATGTGATAGGCAACTTTGCAGGGGGCGCGTATTTGAGCGTGTATTCTATTGCCGAGGACGCTTATAACGATGTGGCGGTGTCTTCTTCAATGTACGATATTGCAGTCGACGAGGACGCGAACAGGCTTTATGTGCTCAACAACACTAAACTAGTCTGGTACAGCCTCGTTGCAGGCGCCACGCTTAATATCTCGTATTTGGGCGAATATGCTTTCCCGGCGGACGATACTTTTGTGTATCCCAACCGCATTGCGGTATGCCAAGGTATGGTGTATTTGTATCACACCAACGCAATAAAGGTATACTCTTTTGATTCTCTCGGTGCGGAAATTAACGAGGTTTTTTCGGGACTGGTGAGCAATAATGCTCTAGATACGCTGTTTTGTCCCTTGCCGGACGGATTTTTGCTGGTCAAAGCTGACGGGGTGTATCTCAACAGCTACAGCCAAAAAGTGATTAATGTATCCGAAAGCGCTAGTGACAGCGAGCTAAATAGCATTAAGGGCATTGCTGCATCAGGCGGGTTGATATATGTTGTTGACAACGCATACGGCGCGGTGAAGCTGTTTTCGGCTGAGGACTACGCCTTTGTTAAGTATTATGGCAGCTACGGAAGCGGAGACTTAAGGCTTGATTCGCCAACCTATGTTGCGCCATATGCGGACGGCATCTATGTCGCTGATACGGGCAACAACAGGGTTATGCGTTACGAGCGCGAAGAAGGCGCGTTTAGAGCATATCAGCTTGCAGGCACCGTGCCGGTATCACCGAAGTATGTGGCAGTCGGAGGCGGAGGCGCCTATGTGTCCCGCGGGGACAGCCACCTGTTTTATTATGAGAGTGATACATATGCTAATACCTATTCGTTCGAAGATAATATCAAAGGTATAGCAGTGGATAAAGACAGCGCTGTTTATGTTGCCGTCGGCAACAAAGTACTAAGAAAATCCGCCTCGGAAAGCGTGTTCGCTGAATACATACAATCTGATGCGCCAATAGAGCACCTTGCGACCGGCTTGTTCGGAAGAGTCGTGTATACAGTATCCGGAGGCAAACTGACAGGATACTTCTCCGCCGTACTGCAGGCTAACGCATCCATTGAGTTATCCGTCTACGGCATTGAGTCAGCTGAGATAGCAGGCATTGACGCTGATTATTACGGTAATGTGTACATTGCTGCGGATACAAGCATTATGCGCTTTGAGAGGACGGCCGAGCAGTATTCCCTAAGCGCTGTATATACTGTAGCCTTGAGCGGCAAAATCGCTGGGCTGTGCATATCAAGCGAGGGTGACTTCTATGTTACCTCAGCGCATAGTGTGCTTAAAATTGCCTGCGGGGAGATTGTCTCGGAGACCAATAGCGGCTATAGCGCGCCTGAGGCAATAGAATTCCCGGTAAGAATTGTTAAAGGCGACGGATGGATGCAGACCGCGCCAAACAACTACGAGGATATGCTTTATCTCGATAATCAGCAATATCTATTGGTATTCAACTCGACAGTTATATACCAACAAGTAGAATACTATTATGTTGAATATCAAGCTATGCGCATGTATATATCAAAGGACGGCTGTACAGTCGTTGAGGGCAGAGAGCTGGAGGACACTTATGTCAAATGTCTCTTCGACACTGTAAACATTTACCAATACCCTTCGGCAACATCATCGGCAATATTTGCCGGCTTGTCTCGAGATGACATTATTGAGGTAACCGGGTACGTTGCGGCAGAGGGCGATGAGGATATTTGGGGCTGGTATCAGGTTGTGTACGAAGACAGGCTGGGATATGTCCAAATATCGAGCGTGGTCAGCGCGGAAAGACCATATATCGAGGTGGTGCGCCATTATGTTAAGGCTAGGTCTGCGCATTTTGGGGCAACTATAAAAGTGTATGCGGCGCCAAGCGCGGATGCGGAGATTATTGCGAGCGTTAGCGATGGCACTACGGTAGAGCTGACCGCCCCTCTCGATAGCGGCGCGTTATATTCAGAAGTGCGCATCAACGGTACAATAGGATATATATTGACAGAAAACCTTATGGAAAGAGGTTTGACGAACGGTCAGATTCTTGCGATAGTTCTAAGCATTGTAACGGTTGCGGCGAGTATTGTTTTGGCGCTTCTTTTCAGCATATTCAAAAAAAGAGCGTAAGCGAATATTTTCGCGGCGCGGTATGCTCTAATAAGGGAAATTTAAGCAAAAATATAAAAAATCAGCATAATATTGCTGGACAAAAAGCCTGATGATAGATACAATATATAAGGTGACTGGGTGTGGCGCAGCTTGGTAGCGCGCTTGAATGGGGTTCAAGAGGCCGGAAGTTCAAATCTTCTCACCCAGACCAAGGTTGCGCCCCCAATATTGGGGGCGTTATAATAACCGCAAGGCAAAGACTTTTGCCATGATTCGCTGATAGTAGTAGAATTGACCGTATATAGATATTCACAACCAATATTTTGCCGCTTGTGCGGTCGGGTTTTTCCGGATCGGCGTTTTGGAGAAAAAGGTTTGCCTAATGATATTATTATATGTTATAATATATCGGTCGGATATAACCCTAGTATATAGGCTATATTGTGGGGCACTATGGTAAATAACAGGTCTAATAACAAAAGACGCAAAAATAGATTTAGCAACGAAAAATATTCAGCACCCTACAGTCAGGAAATGCTTTCGATGAGTATTGACGGACTGGGATTTTCTGATTCTACTCTTGCGACGCTCAAGGCGGGCAAAATTGCCACCGTCAACGATATAGTTACGCGTCGCGCTTCCGAAATGTACCGCATTCAAAACTTCGGCAAAAAGAATTTGTTAGAAGTATCCGCAAAACTTCGCGCTTTGGGCGCGGATTTTCGCGCTGATGACAAGGTTGCTGCCGCGGGGGCGGAAGCGCCGCCTAGGCATGCGCAGACTGCCGAGAAAGGCGCCGTTGAGAAAGTCCCCGCGCAAAGGGATAACGGTAGAAAGCAGGTTAATACTCAACAAGTTAATACTCAAAAAGTTACCAACAATAATAGCCACAATAACAACAAGCCTAACGATGGACAGCAGAACGTCAAGAAGGGTAAGAAAGAGGATAATTCTTACAGCAGTGCAAGGCTTTTTCCAAGAGAGCCTTTTGTGCCTACCGCGCCTGTACCTCCACACAAGGATAAGTATATTAAGATGCAGAGAGCGGGCAAGTGGGGCTTTAGGGACGCTGCCGGCAAGGAAGTAATCCCTCCTATATATGACGAGGTTTTTTCTTTCAAGGAAGATATTGCCTGTGTTGAAAAGAATGGATTGTTCGGTTATATCAATCGTAAAAACGAGTTGATTATACCTTACAAATACGAATGCGCAAGCAGTTTTTCAGAGGGTTTGGCGTGTGTTGTTGTAAATGAGAAGTGCGGCTACATAGATGACAAGGGCGAGGTGGTACTCCCCATGGAATTTGAAGCGGGCACTCCCTTCTCGGAGGGCGTTGCAAGAGTGAAAAAAGATGGCAAATGGGGTCTTTTGAAAAAAGACGGCGGTTTTATTACGATTTAATTTGAACAGCTCGCGGTAAATATTTTGCGACTTGACCGCAGAGCAAACAGTTGTAGTTAGGAGAAATTATGTTAGTTATCGACAATTTGAGAAAAAAATATTTGAGCACTGATATTTATGCGGTGGATGGTCTTTCCCTTGAACTGAAGGAGGGAGAAATATTCGGATTTTTGGGTCAAAACGGCGCAGGAAAATCTACTACTATTAAGTGTATAACAGGCATTTATCCTTTTGAAAGCGGAGAAATATACATATGCGGACACAGTATTAAGAAGGATAGCATCGCGGCGAAGCTGAATATCGGCTATGTTCCTGACAACCACTCGGTATACGAGAAGCTGACCGGAAGAGAATATGTTAACTATATAGCCGACCTCTATGATGTGAGTTTGGAAAAAAGAGAGGAAAGACTCAGCAAGTATCTCAAAATATTCAAGCTGGAAGCGGCAGTAGACAGGCAGATAAAGGGCTATTCTCACGGAATGAAGCAAAAAATATGCATTATTGCCGCATTGATACACGAGCCGAAGCTGTGGATTCTCGACGAGCCTATGGTCGGTCTGGATCCGCAATCCATATTTGAAATAATTGAAAACATGAAACAGCATTGCGCCAAGGGCAATACGGTATTTTTCTCCTCGCACAATATTGATCTTGTGGCGAAGCTTTGCAACAGAGCGGCGATAATTAACGCCGGAAAGCTTTGTGAGGTTATTGACCTCAGCAAGAGCGGCAACAGGGAAAGCCTTGAGGAAATATTCAGAGGCTACACAATGGCGGAGGGAAAATAAATGCATAGTATCAAATCATTATTCCGCCTTGAGCTTAAGGCTAGATTTGGGCACAAGGGTGTTAAGGTATCCAGCATTGCCTTGAAGTTTTCGCTAATAGGTATATTTGCGTCTATAATATATGCGATATACCTTTTTGGCATGTACAGCTTTATACAGATGTTCCACCTTTATGAGCTGGATTACGAATTTGTACAGCTGTTTATCACGCTTGCTCAGGTGATACTGATTGCCTTCGGAGTCAGCTCTGTCATTAAGACACTCTACTATAGCGGCGATAACGAGCTGCTGCTTAGATTCCCTGTTTCGGGAGAGGCGGTTTTCATTGCAAAAATAAGTATTCTTATAATGTATCAGGCGATATATACTCTGCTTGTTATGTTCCCGGTGTTTGTTATGTTCGGTATCACAATCAATGCTCCGCTTAACTTTTATGTGCTGATACCGGTTATTATGCTCATATCGATAGTCTTTCCCTTATGTATTGCCAACATCCTTGCCATACCGACGATGTATGTTAATGCCAGACTGAAAAACAAATATCTGCTGATGCTGATTACTTCAGTAATTTTTGTTGCGGGCGGCTTTGCGCTGTATATGGGAGCCATTCAAAGCATAATAGGCTTTATGAAAGACGAAGCTATGCGCTTCTTTTCTCCGCAGACATTTGATTTTTTGACCAAGGCTTTGAACTACATGGTGCCCTTCAAATGGTTCGCTGATATCATGACAGGGCGGACAATGGTACTTAGCTTGCCTCTTGCGCTAATATCTGTGCTTCTAGCTATATGGGGCGCGATAA
>CAYTUT010000098.1:0-6409 GCA_964441295.1 uncultured Christensenellaceae bacterium
TTGCGCTCTGCTTGAGTCAGCAGAGCGCCGTGAGAGCAACGATCTTTCACGATTTGCCTTAAATATCATGAACGAAAATATCAAAATAGCAAAATCAACTTCAATACCGGCATGCCAGGATACAGGCATGGTGATAGTTTTTGCAACGGTGGGCAAAAATGCCGATATAGAGGGCGATTTGTACAGCGCCGTCAATGAGGGAGTCAGACAAGGGTACGCCACACTGCGCAAGTCAGTGCTTGACCCCGTTACTCGCATCAATACAGGCGACAACACACCTGCTGTCATATACACCGAGTTGGACGCAAGCGACACCCTTACGCTGCACATCATGGCTAAGGGCTTCGGCAGTGAAAACATGAGCGCGGTGCATATGCTCAATCCCTCTGACGGCAAGGAAGGAATTGCGAATGCAGTAACCAATACTATCCAAAAGGCGGGAGGATGTCCGTGTCCTCCGGTCATTGTCGGAGTCGGGATAGGCGGCACTATGGAAAAAGCCGCCATAATGAGCAAACATGCCTTGCTACGCGAAGTTGGCAGCTCCAATCCGGTTGCCGAGCTTGACAACCTCGAAAAATTACTGCTCAAGCGCCTCAATTCGCTCAAAATCGGCGCGGGCGGTTTCGGAGGAGATACAACCGCATTGGCAGTATTTATCGAGTCATTTCCCACACATATTGCGGGTCTGCCGGTAGCGGTTACCGTCTGCTGTCACTGCAACCGCCACAAGAGCGTGAATTTTGGCGAAGATTAAAGTTCCCGCTCGCGATATATAAAACACGCTTTACGATAATTCATTTTTTGTCATTAGTTATAATAATATACTGTTGAAAGCAATAAGCGGACGCTGCTCAATCATGTACGCAAAGCACACTCATATCGGCATTTTCCGCCAAGAACACTTAACCTTAATCGAAAATTTACGATTTTAACATATACAATTTTGCATCCTTTTTATAAGTATACATTCAATAAAAATAATTCGGCAAATGCAGCGCGCCCTTAAAGGCTTCAGCTTTGAGCGCAACGATAAAAGTAAGCTCCTTTCCGCGAAAGCAATATGTAGGTTTAATATTCAATATTTTGCCCAAAAAATGTTTTCGTCATCCATAACGTTATAATTGCTATTTTTGTATTTGACTGAAAATTGATTTATCCGTCAAGTGATTAATAAAGCTACTCTGACAACACCCCCCAACAAGCGAAGCAACGGCAGTTGATGTAAGAACTCAATTACAAAGTCTTACCGCAATTTCTGCAATATTTTGCATCCGCGTCGTTTGCCGTACTGCAGGACAAACAGATTTTTGCTAACGGCTTGCCGCAGTTATCGCAAAACCTGGAATCCTTTTTGTTGACCTCTCCGCAAAAGCGGCATTTCATACCGGGACCTTCCTTAATACCTTCGAACACTCCGGCAATGCTGTCTCTTGTGCCGTCAAGCAGAAAGTTCGCGGTGTCCTTAATAACTGGCGACACCTCGTTGGATGTATAACGCGCTATCTTGCCCATATATGCGAATTTCAAGATTGCACTGCCGAAGGCAATAAGCGGCAAACCGATGAATCCGAGAAAAAATAGCCTAGGCATTCCTGAACCTATGCCCCTGCTTATTCTTGCTATGGCGACAAAAAAGTCAACGAATGCCGTAGCTGCCAAAGCTACTCCGGCAATCAGCATCGCAAAGCCTAATACTTTCATTTTTTTCTTCTTTTCTTCGTCATTATGCATGCTCTCCCCCTCCAAGAATCTTGAATCAATACAGCTGTCCCAAGAATTTAGTATTGCTATTTATATAATACCACAACCGGAAAATTTTCCACCGTTATTCTATATATCGCTTCGGATAATAGCTCGGGAAAAGCGAGCAGTTCTACCTTCTTTATGCAATTGCAGTAATAGGCGCCGGCGCCTCCAATTGCAGAGAAATATACTCCGCCTGATTGGCTTATAGCATCGTATACCGCCTTGCTTCGCTCTCCCTTGCCAACTGTTGCTAGCAAACCTCTCTCTATCAGCATCGGAGTAATCGAATCCATACGCTTTGAGGTTGTAGGCCCCGCGCTGCCTATTGGACGACCTTCGGTCGAAGGCGTCGCCCCCATATAGTAAATACACTCGCCTTCAAAGCTAACAGGCAGCGTATTACCGGCAATAATCATATCGCGGATACGATTGTGCGCGGCATCGCGCATAACGAGCATGGTACCCGAAAGCATCACTCTGTCGCCAACTCTCAGCTCAGCTATTGCACCCCTATCAACGGGCAATGCGATTTTCTTCAACTCATCCATATTAATTAGGTTTATACGAATCCTTTAATCCGACTACCATATTAAAGATTATGTCATCTTCAGTGCTTTTACCCGCGGTCATATAATAGCCGCAACGCATAAATTGATAGTGCGAGTACGGCGCTGTATTCGCAAGCAATGCCTCGGCTTTGGCACCTTTAATGATTATTTTGCTGTTGCGGTTAAGTCTTTGCGAAAAGTCCCTGCCGTCGTCACAATCATCGAGCAGATAATCGTACTCATTGATAGTAACATTGACCGCGCTCACCGCGTCAACCCAGTGGATTGTGCCTTTTACCTTGAGGTTTGCATTGACACCTCCCGCTTTGCTGTCCTCTATCATTGCGCAATGAACCGTAATATTGCCGTTATCATCCGTCATATGCCTGCTGTACTTTACAATATATGCGCCCTTGAGCCTCACCATTCCGTCTGGTTTCAGACGGAAGTACTTGGGGGGCGGATTATCGCTGAAATCTTCGGCATCAATGTAAAGTGTATTGCTGAAAGCAACCCTGCGAGTCCCTGCCGAGCTATCCATAGGATTATTCTCTATCTCTACTGTTTCGCTGCCTTCGTAGTTGTCAATTATAAGTTTTATAGGGCTTTTTACCACCATTACGCGCATTGCCCGTTCGTTGAGATACTCCCTTACGCAATGCTCCAGCAATGCCGCGTCCACTTCGCTGTTGCTCTTCGCAACGCCGATTCTTGAGCAAAAGTCGCGTATTGCCATGGGTGGGTAGCCTCTCTCTCTCATTCCGCTGAGGGTAGGCATTCTAGGGTCGTTCCAGCCTTCTGCCACGCCCTCATCCACAAGCTTTTTGAGGTATCGCTTGCTCATTATTGTACGCGTCAGGTTAAGCCGTGCAAATTCTATCTGCCGTGGACCGGGATTGTAGCCGCAATTAATCTTCACCCAGTCATACAGCGGTCTGTGGTCCTCAAATTCCAGCGTGCATATCGAATGCGTAATGCCCTCTATAGCGTCGCTTATCGGATGGGCAAAATCATACATTGGGTAAATGCACCACCTGTCACCTGTCCTATGGTGATATGCTCTCAGCACACGGTAGATAACGGGGTCTCTCATATTGATATTCGGGCTCTTCATGTCGATTTTGGCTCTCAATACCTTCGCCCCGTCCGCAATTTTTCCGTCTCTCATATCCGAAAACAGCGTCAAATTCTCTTCAACTGTGCGGTTGCGGTAAGGACTCTCCATTCCCGGCTCGGTCAATGTGCCGCGGCTCGCGCTAATCTCATCTGCGCTCATATCGCATACAAATGCCTTTCCGTCCTTGATAAGCTGCACGGCATGCTCATACATCTGCTCAAAATAGTCCGACGCATAGAGCTCTCTGTCCCACGCAAATCCCAGCCACTCGATATCGCGCTTTATCGATTCGACATATTCTACATCCTCTTTAGTAGGATTGGTATCGTCGTAGCGCAGATTGCATTCTCCCTTGTACTTTTCCTTGATTCCAAAGTTTATGCAAAGACTCTTGGAATGTCCGACATGCAAATACCCGTTGGGCTCAGGAGGAAAGCGCGTCACTATTTTGGTGTGCTTGCCGCTTTCGATGTCCTCATTGATTATATTCTCAATAAAATTACTGCTTTCGTTTTCCATATATACCTCAAGATAATCCGTTGATTATTCCGTTTTCGTCGATTGTCATGCTGAGCGCCATGGGAGTTTTTGGAAGTCCCGGCATCAGCATTACCGAGCCGCATTGCACTACTACGAATCCCGAGCCCGCTCTAATATTGACCTCAGTCACAAGAAAGGTGAATCCACGAGGTCTAGCTAGTAAATTTTTGTCAGGACTTAGCGAAAATTGTGTCTTCGCTATGCAAATATTCAACTTGCCGTAGCCGTTGAGGATTGCGTCATTGATATCGCTTTCAGCCTGCTCCGTATACTCAATATGCGCCGCGCCATAAATATTTTTTGCTATCTTTTCGATTTTGACCTTGATATCGTCGTCTTCATCGTATCCATAGCCCAGCTCATATTGCTTTTCCGCTTCTTTGACAACAGCCTTTGCAAGCTCCGCCGCGCCCTCGCCGCCCTTCTCGAAAGCGTCCGAAATAACAGCCCTGACACCATAATTATTGCAAAAATTTTTGATAAAGTCCAATTCGTTATCAGTATCGGTATAGAAGTGATTGATGCACACTACTATAGGCGCTCCGAATACCTTTTTGATATTTTCAATATGCGCTTCAAGATTGACGATGCCTCTGCTGAGCGCCTCAAGATTCTCATCTTTCAAGCTGTCCTTTGGCACCCCGCCGTTATACTTCAAGGCCCTAACCGTAGCAACAAGCATAACCGCATGGGGCTTCAGCCCTCCTGCGCGGCACTTAATGTCAAAGAACTTTTCAGCGCCGAGGTCTGCACCAAAGCCCGCCTCGGTTATTGCGTAGTCCGCCAGCTCCAGCGCAGCGGTTGTCGCGATAAGACTGCTGCAGCCGTGCGCGATGTTAGCAAAAGGTCCGCCATGTATGAAAGCCGGCGTTCCTTCTATCGTCTGCACCAGATTAGGTTTAATCGCATCCTTGAGCAGTATTGTCAAGCATTCCTCTGCGCCTATGTCCTTGACAGTCACCGCCTTATTTTCCTTTGTATAGCCTACAATAATTCTTGCCAATCTTGTCTTGAGGTCTGCTATGTCCCTTGCAAGACACAATGTGCTCATAATCTCAGATGCCGCGGTTATCGTAAAGCCCGACAGATGCGGCTCTCCGCTCTTACTGCCGTTTGCACTGCATATTATTGAGCGCAGCGACCTATCACTGATATCCATACATCTTTTGAATATCATCTTATCGATACCTAATTCGTTGCCATTAAAAATATGATTGTCAACAAGCGCGGCAAGAAGGTTGTTAGCGGCGGTTATCGCGTGCAAATCGCCTGTGAAATGCAGGTTAATATCCTCCATCGGCAGCACTTGACTGTATCCTCCGCCCGCCGCGCCGCCCTTGACGCCGAACACCGGGCCAAGCGAGGGCTCGCGCAGTGACAGACATGCCTTGTAACCCAGCTTGCCAAGTCCGTCCGCCAATCCTATCGCCATTGTAGTTTTGCCTTCGCCTGAGGGAGTTGGATTAATCGCGGTAACCAATATAAGCTTTCCGCGTGCTTTGGAAGTATAGCGCGCAATCTTCGCCTTATATTTGCCATATAGCTCAATGTCATTGTGCGATATACCAAGCCTTTCCGCAATCTCCACAATAGGTCTTAATTTGCTTTCCCTTGCTATTTCTATGTCAGCTTTCATCAATGTCCTCCGCATGTTGAGCAGAATATAATTTCATCGGCTTTCATCCCCTTCTCTCCGTAGCGCGTAAAGCCGAATTTTTCGTAATATTCATCGTAATAATCTATATAAAATGCGTTGCCCGAAACCGTGAGCATGTACATTAGCGCACGGGTAAAAAAGTCGCCTATGTTTTGCCCTCGGTATTCGGGAAGTATCCCGATAAGGCGCAGCAGCACTCCGTCCTTGTATAGATTTGCCACCGCAAGACCGATATTCTCGCCCTCGTTTTGCAATGCGACAACAATCCCGTCAGGAAAACTTGTACCTTCCGCAAAAATCCTGCCGAACAGTGTCTCCACGCTCTTTTTGTCATCAACATAAGCAAGCTCTAACATACAGATTAATTTTAGTGTATACTGCGCCAAATGTCAATTTAAGTATTCGTAAATTATATAAATTCGTGGCAAAACCCTATCAAATAGTGTAATGCACAGCAAATTATTTCATTCCAAGCATTGCCGCTATAGCCGAGTCAGGCAAAACACCTGTTTTATCACGCCGGCAGGCTCTTGCTTGTCTTGTATCATAACAAAAAGCGTCCGTCAATTAGACGGACGCTTTTATCAATCTGCCTTCCTTGCGCAATAAGCGCCGATAGGCAGATAGTTGAACTTGAAATGAACAGAAGGGAAGAGAGGGTACCTTGCTCAAAGGTTGGATATTATTGCCATCCCTGGCGACAGAGTGTTACTCTGCCTCGACAAAGCTGTTTTCACAGCTCCTTAAAAGGAGGTGATCCAGCCGCACCTTCCGATACGGCTACCTTGTTACGACTTC
>CAYTUT010000099.1:0-6251 GCA_964441295.1 uncultured Christensenellaceae bacterium
AGTCCAAGTGAACTTGCTGCCGCAATCTTTGCAAACTAAAGTCTTATCTTCCATTAAGGTTACCTCCTTTTTAATATTTCCGATTGTAAAAACAAATAACCTTTTTATTCCGGATATGGTAACTCTAAGGAAAATTTTTTTGACTTTCGGGGCTTTCTATATGTCACATTATATTATCGATGTTGTCAATAGTTTTAGCAATATTCTTAAATTTTATGCGTCAGCGGTTTTTTTCTTAAACTTTTTCACAAAAAACACTACCGCTAATGCCACAACCGAAATAAGCCACGCTGCAAGGAAAATGTATTTTAGAATAGTCATTGCGGAAGCAAAACGCACCACTGCGGCATTTTGTACAGGATACACCCACCTTATCAGCACATCAATGGTTACATTCTCTGCGATATCTGCGAAGAATTGCCCGACTACAGGGATAAAGAGCCAAGCATATTTAGTTGACAACTCGAGCCTGTTATACAGGTAGTACAGCAGCGTAAACTGCACCACCACGAAAAGGGTCAAAAAAGCGTAATCAAAGAGATGCGTCTGCAAGTAATGCGCCCTGCCGTCTGCTCCAAGCATCGCCAGTATCTCATAAAACTTATCGGGCGTATAGAAAATGTGGGCGTCAAACATGCCATATCCCGCCGTTAGCTCGGCTAGTCTCACCGCGCCCAAGCGCGTAGCCGTCATAAGGATAAACAACACCAAGCAACACGCGTAAACCGCCCCTAGCATAATAGGCTTTGCCAAATCCTTCTTAATCATACTTATCTCCTTGCCTCTAATCCTTTTTTAGCTCCTCCAAAAGGTCATATATCTTTTGCAACTCGTCCTTAGAATAATACTCTATCTGTATTTTGCCCTTGCTGTCATCTCCCTTTATCTTTACCTTTGTCGCAAACAGCCTTTGCATATCCGCTTCAAAAGCCCTCAACTCAAGAGACAGCCTGGATATGGGCATATTAGCCGCCTTTTTGAGCATGCGCTGGTTAATTCTGAGTTCCAATTCATGCACGCTGATTTTCTTTAGTATTACCTCTTTTGCCAGTTTTATTTGATAATCGGTGTCTTTTATCGCAAGCAAAGCTCTTGCATGACCCGCTGACAGCTTGCCCAAGCGCACCATTTCGATAATCTCTGCAGGGAGTTTCAGCAGCCTTATTGCATTGGCTACCGCCGGACGGCTCTTGCCAAGCGACGCCGCCAGCTCCTCCTGCGTCAAATTATACTCCTCCAGCAAAGACCTCATCGCCTCCGCCTCTTCTATCGGGTTGAGCTCCTCGCGCTGAAGGTTCTCAATCAGCGAAATCTCGCGTCTTTCTCTCTCGCCTGCCTCTTTGACCACAACGGGTATTTTGACAAGCCCCGCAATTATCGCCGCTCTAAACCGCCTTTCCCCGGCAATGATGCTGTACTTGGCTCCTTTTTTTGCCACAACTACGGGCTGAATCATCCCGTGCTTTTTTATCGAAGCCGCTAGCTCGTTGAGTGTAACCTCATCAAAATGCTTGCGCGGCTGCTCGGGATTGACTTCCACAATCCCAATATTAATTTCGGTGACACCCGACACTGCCGCCGCCTGCTCCTCGGTTTGCTCCTTCCGCGCGGGCAAAGCAGACACCGCAACAGGAACGACACTTTCGTTCATCCTTGAAATAATATTCAAAAATCCGCTAGTTTTTTTCTCTTTCTGCATGACTTCTCCTTGGTTATCGGGCGACAAAAGTCTGTATTGCAAACATTTTTCACATTACTGATTAATTATATCACATCGTATACAAAAATTAAACCCTTATTTTACTTTGCAGCCTTTCTCGTCCTCTATTTGGTGAAATCGTACTTGTCCCAAAATTGTCTTTACCGAACAAATTATCAAAAAATGCTTGCAAAACGCCCCATAAAACTTTGTATATCATAATATTTGTCCGATTGAACAGGGCGGCAAAAGCTATTTTTTTGCTTTGCTATTGAATTCGATAGTTACGGTAGTGCCTACATTTAACTTGCTTTTAAGATTAATTGTTGCGTTATAAAGCGCGCAGATATGCTTAACTATCGACAATCCGAGTCCCGTTCCGCCGCTTATTCGACTGCGGCTCTTTTCAACGCGATAAAAACGCTCGAATATTCTTGACTGGTCCGCCGCGTCAATACCAATTCCCGAATCAGCCACGGTCAGCGATGTAACAGCCCTATCTTCCGCTATATCGATTCGCACATAACCGCCCTCTCTATTGTATTTTATAGCGTTTTCTACAAGATTTTTTATAAGTTCATATATGTGCCCGCTTTCTGCCTCGACGCTTCCCGCGCCGTTAATAGTAATCGCCACATTTTTCTCAAGAGTAATCGGCAAAAAGCTTTCAGCAATGTCTCTCGCTACTTTTTGCAATTCTATCCTCTCGATACTCAGCTGTCTGAAGTTCTCGAGATCGGACAATTTGAGCATGTCGGATATAAGGTTAATCATTCTGTCGGTTTCCTTGCCGATTTGCTCGATATACATATTCAACGCGCTGTTATCGTTGTTAATCGACAGCATTTCGTTAAAGCCCTTGATAACGGTCAAGGGTGTTTTCAGCTCGTGGCTTGCGTTGGCAAAAAAGTCCTCTCTCAGCTTTTGATTCTGCCTGCCTTCGGTGATATCCGAAAGTATCACAACCGCAATACTCTGATTGCCGTTGTCCATCCAGTCGCGCGACAGGCTCTTAATGGTGACCAAATATATTCTGTTGCAATGGGAGAACTCCACAATGGAGTTGATTTTTTCGCTTATTGCGCTCTCTATTGCCTCTGTGATTTCGTTGGAAAAGGTAAGATAGCTTATGCCTTTGTTGGTAATATCTGCGGATATGCCGAAAATCTGCTTGATCTTCTCGTTGATTAGAATAATGTTTTTGTCCTTGTCCAGCGCAAAAAGCCCGTCGTTGATGTTGTTAAGTATGAAGTCAAGCTTGCTCCTCTCGCGGGTCAAACGCTTGATGTTGTCGTTGACTTTCTCTGATATCTCATTAATCTCTACAAGCAGTGAGTTGACCTCCTCGTAATCCGCCCTTTTTGTGCTTTTATCGTATGTGCCTCCGCTAATTTCCGAAAGGCTTTCCTTGACGGTAGAGAGCGGTTCGAGCATTTTTTTGGATATTTGGGTGCTGAACAGCGCAGACAATAAAAATACTATTATCAGCATCCCGATAAGCAGCGGCAACGCCCGGTAAATATACTCGGTAACAGAGGACACAGGTATTGCGGCGCGCACAAAAACATATGCTTCCCCGCTGTCAATTTTGAGAGCGTAATATATCATCTCCACATTGAGCGTGTCGCTGTATCTTCGAGCTATTGCAGGCGCGCCTGAGAGCGCCGCTTGTATCTCCTCGCGGTTGATATGGTTGTCGGTGGGGTTGACAGGACTGGAATCTGCAATAACCGTGCCCTCCTTGTCTATTATCGTTATACGCAAGTGCTTAATATCAGCCGCTTGGTCGACCAATTCTTCCAGATCCCCTCCGTCAATATAATTTTTGCGGTAATTGTCGGCATAAATTGCCGTGTAGTTCTTCACTGAGCTTTCTGCGTATCTCAGGTTGTTGTAGCCAGTGACAACAATGGAAATGGCAAAAAACAGCACCAGCATGCCGCAGACCATAATTAGCGTATAAAAGAAAATCTTGTTTTTCATTTGAGCATGTATCCCACGCTGCGGATTGTCTCTATACTACATTCGCTGCCTATATCCGCAAGCTTTTTCCTCAACTGCTTTATGTGCATATCGAGCGTTCTGGTCTCACCCATATAATTCTCTCCCCAAACATTCAAAAAGATGCCCTCACGGCTAAGCACCGTTTCCGCATTGCCGATTAATAGCTGCAGCAACTTGTATTCTTTAACAGTCAGCGTAAGCGCTTTGCCCGCTGACGAAATAGTGTGCTTGTGCTCATCCTCTTTCAAATCCTTGAACGCGGTCTTCTTCGTCGCCTTTCTTGCCTTGCGGATATTGGCCTTAATTCTTGCGATAAGCTCTAATATGCCGAAAGGCTTGGCGATATAATCATCCGCGCCTAAGTTTAGTCCGATGACTTTGGAGACCTCTTCTCCCTTAGCCGATACCATGATGCATGGGATGTCAGCAGTCTCCGGCTGTGCCTTCAGCCTCTCCAAGATTGCATAACCGTCTAAGTTTTCTATCATGATATCCAGAATAAACAAATCCGGCAGCATGTTTTGGTTTGCCTCAAACAATTCCGATGCGTCATTGAAGCATTCTACCCTGAACTCGGCTCCGTTGAGCGCCACTTTGTATAATTCTCTTATTGAAGGCTCATCCTCTACAATGTAAATCAAGTCTTTCATTTTCCACCCTTCATTGCTGAACATGTACGCCTGTTATAGCGTATTCAACCCATTCGCCTATATTAACTGCGTGGTCGCCAATCCTCTCCAGATACTTTGCAATCATCATAAACAATATTGCCTGATTAGCATTACCGCAATTTTTCTTGATAAGCTCTATCAAATCCCTTTTGACAACCTCAAAAAGCTCATCCACCTTATCGTCTGTTTTGCCTAGAGAGCGCGCAAGCGCCAAATCTCTGTTGATATACGCCATAACCCCGCTCTTGACCATTTCGATTACTATCGTCGCCATCATCGGGATATGCTCCAGCTTCTTTATATACTCCTCATCACCGAACTGAAGCGCTATCTCGGCAATATCGCGCGCCTGATCGCCTATCCTTTCTAAGTCAGTTATCATCTTTAGCGCTGCCGACACCTCGCGAAAATCCTTGGCAACCGGATGCTCCATCAAAAGTATTTTCAAGCACGCCTGCTCGATATCCCTTTCAAGATGGTCAACGGTGCCGTCCTCCTCAATTACCTCTCTAGCAAGGTCATAGTCTCTCTGCTTGAGCGCGTTGATGCTCTTTTCGATCATAACCTCTATATGGCGGCACATTGTGATAAGCTTATCAAAAACCGCTTTCAGTTCGCTTTCGTAACGCAATCTTATTGACATACTGTACTCCTTAATTCTATCATTCTTACGGTCAATAATCAATCAGTTTATATTTGCTCAGCCGAATCGCCCTGTAATGTAATTCTCGGTGCGCTTGTCTTGCGGATTAGCAAATATTACCTCGGTGGGCCCGCTCTCTATTATCTCACCCATCAAAAAGAACACGGTTTTGTCGGATATTCTGGTCGCCTGCTGCATATTGTGTGTAACAATCACTATCGTAAAATCCCTTTTGATTTCGTGAATCAACTCTTCAATTTTGCCTGTTGATATTGGGTCAAGCGCGGATGTGGGCTCGTCCATCAGCAAAATTTTTGGACTGGCGGCAAGCGCCCGCGCTATACATATGCGCTGCTGCTGTCCGCCGGATATGCCTAACGCATCCTTCTTGAGCCTGTCTTTCACCTCATCCCAGATGCTGGCTTGTCTGAGGCTTCTCTCCACTATCTCGTCCAGCTCGCTTCTCTTTTTGATTCCAAAGGTGCGCGGAGCATAAGCAATATTATCGTAAATGGACATGGGGAAGGGGTTAGGCTTTTGAAAGACCATGCCCACTTCCTTGCGCAAGGCGGTAACATCCAGCGTTTTGGCATATATATCCATCCCCCCGATTCTAATATCGCCTGTTACTTTGCAGCCTTCTATCAGGTCATTCATGCGGTTAAAAATTTTTACAAAACTGGATTTGCCGCAGCCCGAAGGACCAATAAGCGCGGTAACCTCTTTTTCGCAAATATCTATGTTGATGTCTTTTAGCGCTTGAAATTCTTTGTAAAACAAATTGCAATCCCTTACGCTTATATCGGTTTTGCAGCCGTAAAAACAATTCATTTATGCATTTCCTCCGATGTTCTTATTCAGTAATCTGCCAATGATGCCTGAAATAATGTTGATTGTAACTACGAGTACTATAAGGACTACCGCCGTTGCCGCCGCCGCCTCGGGGTGGCCATGACTGCCAAAATAATAGACATCCAGCGCAAGACTCGTACCAGGCTGTAATAGACTGTCCGGCATCTGATGAACCATTCCTATAGTAAGTATGAGCACGGCGCTTTCGCTGATTACCCTTCCGGCGGCAAGAATTATCGAGGTCACTATGCCCGCAGTTGCAGACGGCAACACCACGCTGAAAATTGTCCTTGCCTTGCTTGCGCCTAATGCGTGGCTGCCTTCCCTTAAGGATTTTGGAACGGCGAGCAGACTCTCTTCTGTGGATCTGACAATTACCGGC
>CAYTUT010000100.1:0-6231 GCA_964441295.1 uncultured Christensenellaceae bacterium
GTTATAAGTAACCACAATAGGATTTTTTGTTTTGCAAGCCTTAATTATCTCACGAAAATTTGAAATATAATTCGGGTCAGAGAAGGTGTCTCCGTCAAGATGCTTATCTACCGAAATAAAGTTGTTTACATCAAACGCCGGCGAAATACCCTCCAGCGCGGTACGGAGTTCGGCTAATTTGTCATGGCGTAAAAAGAGTTTTATTCTTGGATCGTTGAGCAAAGACGCGAGCCATGATAGTTCAAGTTGCGTGATGGGGCGGTTGATTTCTCCGGAAAATCTTGAGTAATACAAATCTCCGCGCTTTTCGAGAAACTTCCATTCGTCGCCGATTAGCTCAGGAAGTAAATGAAACGCGGTTTCGGAAAAGCCGTGTTCGTTTATGATATTGTCAATTTCTTCCTTTGATATTCCATCTTTCGCTTTATTCAAAACGCGCGAAACGATTCCGAAATAGCAGCCGTAGATTTCCGAAAAGAGCTTGCTCATTCCGCGCCTCCTATTCCGTACATTTCGGCCATGTGGCGGATATCAGACTCCAACCTTGTTTTGAGCCAGTCGGAAGACTCGAATGATATAATTCTGCCTATAAAAGTTTTTACCCACGGCATTGCTTCGTTTGCGTCAAAAACCTCTTTTGTAAACTTATAAGTATTTTCGCCAATTCGCTTTAAAACGCCGCCGCGTCCTTCTTTGTTTATCCTGTTTATTATATATTGTTCGCGCAATTCATCAATATGTAAAACGATCGAAAAGCATTTTTCGTTTCTCGATTCACAGTCAAAGGACACACCCCATACTTTATCAATATTGCGTGAAAGAGCGTCTTGCGTTTCTTCAAAGTTTTGAGTAGGTTCTAAGGCAGAGATGGATTTTATTGCGTCTAGGCGGTAAGTAGAAAACCTACGGGACGATGGAAGATATGCGCAAAGATAACGTCTGCCGCTCCAAAAACTGCATAGGATTTTTGCCGGTATTACAATACTTTTTATCTCTTTTCCGCTTTTTGAGCCAACCAATACGACTTCTATTTTTTTATGTTCACGGATAGCGTTTAAGATATCGTATAAGATTCCGTCCTCCAGCGTATTCGCTATATAATGATGTTCGAATATGAATAAATCATTATTGGTCATATTATTATCTAAAATATAGTTTCCGATCACACCCAAATAACCGCCTTGAAAAAACTTGACCGCATCTAATAATTCTTCTTCAAGTTTAACCATAGTTTCTGCCGGCTTATAACGATATGCTTTGCCTTTTTTCTCTTTGGTCAGCATTCCTAAATCGACATATTCGTTGCATTTCCCGCGAACGGTTTGTAAATCGAGCGTTTTCCCGATTTTAGAGGAGATTTCTTCCGTCAATTCTTCCGAAGATTTATCAGAGCCTTGCAACGCATCCAGAATATAAAAATGGAGTATAATGTCATTAGTCGTGAAGCTTTTTGATTTCCAAGCCGAAAAAAGCGGATTGGCGGGGACTTTTCCGCAGTCAGTAGACACAAAGGAAACCTTATTCCCACCGGTATAAGTCCATTTCATTGATTCTCCAAGATAACTCTCGCAACGCCTTTTTTCATTATCGTATGTACGTGCGGATTTAACAGAAAAATCATCGCGCGTCTTAAAGCCGTATATATAAAAGTCGCGCATAAAATCTCTTATCTTATTGAAGTTTTTGATTAGTTCGGAAAACTCAGCCACAAAAAATCCCCTTTCAAATTTCAACAATTATAACATCAAACCATAACATAAGTCAAGTTCGGCAGTTTCGCAAACTTTTTTATACGCAAAATTGGGAAATTTTGGTTTTCGCAAACTTTTTTATTCGATAAGAAATTTTAGCTTTGATATAATGATGATGTAATCAAACGGAGGGCAACAACAATGTTTACGATAAAAAACGAACAAATGAAATTTCCGATTAAGGTCTGGCTGAAAGACGAAAGTCAAATGGAAGAAGGCTGCTTGGAGCAGGCTCTGCACCTTGCGGAATTGCCGTTTATACATAAATGGGTCAGCTTGATGCCCGACACTCATCAAGGAATGGGAATGCCGATCGGCGGTGTCATCGCGACCAAAGGCGTGATCATCCCCAACGCGGTGGGCGTAGATATCGGATGCGGAATGGCATATGTCGGCACAAATATCAAAGTTGCCGAGGTAAGGAATATTACTACTGGCAACGGGTCGTTTATTCAAGCGCTAGTGGGAGATATACTCCGCAATATTCCGGTCGGGTTTAACCATCACAAAACGAAGCAGGCTTGCGCCGCTTTGGATAAGGCGACCCTTGAGATGGATAAGTATGCGAAGAATCTCGAGCTTGCAAATCAAATAGAAGCCGGATACTATCAAGCAGGAACTCTGGGAGGCGGGAATCACTTTATTGAGATTCAGGAGTCCGAAGAAGGATTTTTGGGTATTATGATACATTCCGGCAGCCGTAATTTCGGGAAGCAAATCTGCGATTATTATCACAAGGCAGCCCGTGCGCTTAACGAAAAATGGTATTCGCCTATCCCCGACGAATGGAAGCTTGCATTTTTGCCTACGGACAGCGAGGAAGGCAGGCAATACATAGACTGGATGAACTTAGCGCTTGACTTTGCTTATGAAAACCGCGCTTTGATGCTTGCCGCGACAAAAAATATACTTGACCGCATGATGCAAAAATATGCGTATGCCGATTATAAGTATACTGACGAGATTAACTGTCACCACAACTATGCAGCTATCGAACATCACTATGATGCCAACGTTTGGGTGCATCGTAAAGGCGCGACAAGGGCAAGGATGGGAGAGCGTGCGGTTATACCCGGAGCAATGGGATCTTACAGCTATATCGTGGAGGGTTTGGGCAATGCGGAAAGCTTCTGTTCTAGCTCGCATGGCGCAGGCAGACAGTATTCCCGTAAAGGGGCGATGGAGGCTTTTACGACCGAACAGGTTATGTGCGACCTAAAAGAGCAGGGAGTTGTCTTAGGCAAAAACAACAAAGCAGACGTTGCTGAGGAAAGCCGCTTTGCCTATAAAAATATAGACGAAGTAATGGACAACCAAAAAGACCTTGTCAAAGCCGTTACGCGGTTAAAAACCGTGGGCGTGGTCAAGGGTTAAATTTAAGTGTATTAAGGGCTTATAACCCTACAATACATCTGCGATTATCCTATACTGACGGTTTTGATGCCGTCGTGGTGCCTTTCGCCTTTGGCGCTCAGGTATGCCGGGTAATAACAGACCTCTGCAGTTGGGATGACTGCTCCTTAGACAGTATCGCGGGTTCGACTCCCGCACCAAGTAATTGGTTAGCTTAGTGGTAAAAGCATGTCAGAATTCTTTAAAAGGAAACTGAAAATGGCCTTTTGAGCCGCTTATATTTAGTACTGTTAGGGATACACAGATTGGAAGCGAAGACTTCCGGTGCTTGAACGGAGCGGACCATTGCAGTCCGTGCGTGGGCAAGCACAGCGGTTTCTTGTCTGCGGCACAGGGATACCGTTTGGCAAACCTTAGACCCATAACGCTTTTTACGGAAAGCGTAAGCCGGCTAAGGCTACCCAAACTAAACTGTTGCCCCACAAAAAAACCGTGGAAGTCTTTGCGGAAAATCTAACTTTAATAAACACAATAACAAAAATCAAAAATATAGGAGAATACGAAAATGAAAATCATCATCAATCAAAACGAGCGCGGTTTTTTATTCAAGAACGGTACATACCGCAAAATGCTGCAACCCGGTAAAAATAAGGTATATACATTTTTAGGCGAGACCTATGTTCGCGCGGCTTTAGATAAGCCGATCAAGGTACCCGGCACCGATACGGATATATTAATGAACGATAAGGAGTTCGCTCAAAACGTTGTTAAAATCGATGTGCCGGACGGCTTTGTGGCTGTTCGCTTTGAGGACGGCAGAGTTATCGGCGCGCATGATGCGGGCAAGTATTTCTACTTTAACTACTATCAAAATGTTTCCTACAAGCTTTTTGATATTTCAAAAGTGGAGATTGAGGGCTTGACACCCGAGCAAATCAACCGTTTGCCCAAGGAGCTTTACGTCAAAGCAATTGTTGCCGAGGGCGAGACGGGCCTCCTCAACTTAGACGGCAAGTTCAGCCGAGCTTTGAAAGCAGGCGCATATTACTTCTGGAATACCAAAACGGCAGTAACCTGCGAGAAGGTGGATTTACGCTCACAAGAGCTGGAGATTAACGGTCAGGAGATTTTGACCGCTGACAAGGTATCCTTGCGCGTAAACTTTATAGCAAACTACCGTATTACGGACGCTGTAAAAATCACAAGCGAGGTCAAAAACTATAAGGATCGTATCTATACGATTACGCAGTTGGCTTTGCGCGAGTATATCGGCAAATTCCGCTTCGATGAACTTTTGGAGCAAAAAGAGAATATCGCGTCAAGCGTACTTACTCAGCTTCAAGCGAAATCCGGTGAGTACTGCGTTGAGTTTACGGGCGCAGGTTTAAAAGACATCATTCTGCCCGGCGAGATCCGCGATATCATGAATACCGTTCTGATTGCGGAGAAAAATGCCCAAGCGAATGTTATTGCCCGTCGTGAGGAGGTTGCTTCTACCCGAAGCCTTCTGAATACGGCAAAGCTTTTGGATGAGAACGCCACTCTTTACAAGTTAAAGGAGCTTGAGTATCTGGAGAAGATTTGCGACAAGGTCGGCACGATTTCTGTCGGCGGCGGCAACCTTTTATCCGAGCTTCAAAAAATTGTCAGCGTAGCGCCTCGCGGCTAATATGGAAAAGAAAAAAATGATAGGCTTTGCATGTAAAAATACTGCAGAGCCTATTTCATTGTCATGACTCAAACAAGTTTTATATTAGCAAATAGAGTAAGATATTTGCTTTCATGATTGCATATTTGAAAAAGGGTTTCAAATAAAAAGGCATTAGGTCTTGTATTTACACTTAAAATCAGTTACAATATATTACATTAAGTTACAAGCAAAATGAGGTCTTAAATGGAGTTCAAAGACAAGGTAAAAGCAGTTAGAAAAAGGCTTTTCATAACGCAAGAGCAGCTTGGGAATGAGTTGGGGTGTACAAGGCAAACAATCAACAGATGGGAAGACGGAACGATGTTACCGAGCTTTATTTTGGAGGCAAAATTCGAAAAATTTTGCGAGGATAAAAACATTAAGTTCGAAGAAGATAAGGCTTAATTTTCGCAAAAATGCAATCTAAGGATAAAAGGTATACATGGCAAAGTTATTTAATGTATTTGATAATAAATTTTTCAGCGTACTTTCAGCCCCCAATCGGGAGCTGTATTTGGACTGCATTTTTGAAATTTATCAGCGCGTTGACGAGCTTGAAGCTAACCAAGAAAACACCAAAGAAAAGATCATCGAAGAGATTGAGTATTTGATTAACTCTAGAGGTACGGAAGTCATTTATGAGGATGACGCTGAAGATTTATTAGATGTGAGGAGCAAGGCAAGATATGTTGTAAATCACATAAAGGAATGCGGCTGGATTTATGAAGAAGATCTGGGACACAATGTTGTTCTTATCAATTTTTATGCACATGCAACACGAATAGTTAGGATGCTTCGTGAAATAGCGGCAAGCACACAATTAGAATACACCGGCTTTATTAAAAGCATTTATTTATTGACACAAGACTTATCTATTTCAAAGGAAATTGCTCAAATAGAACAGATACACAAGCAGACTGATGAACTAATCGCAAATTTAAAGTCACTGAAGTCGACTATTTTCACATATTACAATAACATTATTAAAAAGGCCTTGTTTGAAAATGCCCAACAGATTTTTGATGAATTATTACGATATAAAGGTGACTTTTTTGATAAAGCATATTTAAATTTAAAAACCTATGACAATTTGTCTAAATACAAAGACACTATAATAAAAACGATACGCGCAGTAAGAATAGATGAAGCTCTAATTTCGGAACTTACAGCGGCAAGGATGGATGATACCTATAACACAACCGAGGCGGCTGAAAAATTTGTTACGGACAGGCTTGACTATGTTGTGGACGGTTTCAATGCGGTCGACAGACTTATTCATACAATAGACGACAAAAACAGGAGGTACATTCAAGCCGCGATTTCGAAAGCGATGTTTTTTATCAACAGGTCAGATGATTTCGAGGGGATGTTTAATCGTTTGGTAGAACTAATAAACGAAGGTAGGATGGAGCACGGCAAAGATTATAAATTTAATCT
>CAYTUT010000101.1:0-6210 GCA_964441295.1 uncultured Christensenellaceae bacterium
TTTGTAAAGTGTTGTGCAGTTTTTGTGCAGTTTTTGTGCAAACCCCGCGTTATAATAATATTGAGAGGAAGAAAAAAACTTGATATGGCAAAGGATAAGGAGCGGAGCGGTTCAAACTAAATCGGTTAGATAACAAAATCAAGGAGCGACAGCAAGCGCTCCTTTTCTTATGCCCAAAACAAAGGAGATATGTATGCCAAGAACACCTAAAAAGCCTTGCGCCTGTTCCAACTGTCCTGAACTAACAGACGGAACTTACTGCGACAAACATAAAAAGCAAGTAAATAGAGAATACAACATCTACCAAAGAGATGATGACAGTAAAAAGTTTTATAGCAGTACGGCGTGGAGAAAGCTATCTAAGCTACAACTAAAGAGCAAACCTTTATGCGAAGAGTGTCTAAGTAAAGGCAAGGTAACTCTAGCAAAGATAGCCGACCATATAAAGCCAATTAAGGAGGGCGGAGCAAGACTGGACACAAATAATCTCCAAAGCTTATGCCTAAAATGCCACAATACTAAGCATAAATAGTCAAACTTGAAAGCGGTATAAGGGCAGGGGGTATTAAATCTCTAAAAACAATCAAGATGTCAGCGGGTGGGCAGCCAAGCGTTAGTTTTCGCAAAATCAAAAATCAAAAGCATTTTCAAAAAGTGTCCATAAAAAGGGATTCGTATGGTGCAAAAACGGTACATGCATATCTTTTAAGCAGAAAAAATGCTCATAAAGGTTAAAACTACCCTTTTGATTTTTGAAAAACACCCTAAATATTTTGAATAAACGGAGGTAATCAAATGCCGAGCGGAGGAGCAAGAGCGGGCGCAGGACGCAAGAAAAAACCTGCAGAATTAAAAATCTTAGAGGGAAACCGTGGCAAGCGTAATATTGAAATATTACAATTCGAGGACAGTCCCGACATACCGGAGGAGCCGCCCGAATACTTTTCCGAACTTGCCAAAAAGATATACAAAGACCTTTTGGCTTGGCTAAAAAACATCGGATGCACGAAAGGCATTCTTCCTTACAACGTGGAAGAATACGCGTTCTGCAAAGCGCGGTGGATAGAATGCGAGCAGAAAAACACAACCCACGGCTTATTGATAAAAGACGCTGCGGGCAAAGCGACTCTTTCGCCGTTTGTAACGGCAGCGCAAAACTATCTCCGTGATACCAACGAGGTATGGGCAAAGATTTATGCCGTAATCCGGGAGAGCAAGATATCTAAATGGGATGACAGCAGTCCGAACGACGATGTTATGGCAAGACTGCTGAAAGGTAAGGGATAGAATAAATGAAAATAATAGAATTATTTGCAGGGCTTGGGTCACAGACTCAGGCCCTTTGTAATTTAGGCATAGAACATGAAGTTGCGGCAATCAGCGAGATAGACAAGTATGCAATAACAAGCTATGAAGGCTTGCACGGCAAGGTAAATAATTTAGGGGATATTAAATTGATTGAGGAATTGCCCCAAGCTGACTTATGGACATACTCCTTTCCATGTACCGATATTTCTGTTGCCGGCAAACTTGCAGGGTTAGAAAAGGGAAGCGGCACAAGGTCGGGGCTGCTTTGGGAGGTCGAAAGACTGCTGCTAAGAGCAAAAGACAAAGAATCATTGCCAAAATATCTATTGCTTGAAAATGTAAAGAACTTAATAGGAAAGAGATTCAGAGCCGACTTTGACAGTTGGCTTTCTTTTTTATCGGAATTAGGCTACACCAATTATTGGAAAGTGCTTAATGCAAAAGATTACGGCATACCTCAACACAGAGAAAGGGTATTTGTCGTTTCGGTGCGGGGCGAACATAAGCCGTATAATTTCCCCGAGAAAAGAGCGCTAGTACTTAGATTAAAAGACTTGATAGACGAAATAGTTGACGAACGCTACTACCTTAAAGAAAGTACAATTCGCAGTATTCTTGCGTCAACATATCATTCCAGGCGGGACAGCATAAGAAACCCGGATGGAACGGCGGCTTGTTTAAAAGCAAGGGATTTCAGAGAACCTCAGTGTGTAACTGTCGGTAATTTGGAAGGCGGCAAATGGGATAAAGTATTTAAGATGAGCAGAAGAGTGTTCTCGACCGACGGATTATCTCCTACCGTTCATTGCTGCGGAGGCGGGAACACCGAATTAAAAATCGTAGCAATCAGAGGGAGGAATTCCGATGCTAATAATGGCGCTATAATCCAACAGCTTGAAGAAAACAAGCACGGTCTTTGCAACGCTTTGACAACGGTGCAAAAAGACAATTTGGTTGTGGAAAAAGAATCTTTTATATCCAGAAAATATAAAGAATTTGCCGAAAAGAAAGGGTATATCCCGGAGATGTTTGTAGCCTACAACACACGGGAAATCAAAGGCATCGCGCCTACTCTCACAACGCAATGCGCGACAGCCGCCGGCAGTTCCGCCGTGTTAAAAATGGAAACAGAAGATGTATCTTTGCTTGCGCCTAATAACTGGTTGCATAAACCCGGTGACGGCGTTGTGACGAGAAAACGCAGAGAAACAGATATCTGCCCCGCGCTTCAAGCTAACACTGGACAGACGCAGCAATCATATTTGAAGATTAAATCAGGGACAAAGAAAGGTTATGAAGAGGCAACAACAGGTGATTACATTAATATTACATATCCAAACTCCCATATAAAAAGAGGAAGGGTAGGAAAAGAGATAGCGCATACGCTTACAACGGGCGACGGCAACGCAGTTATTACCGAAAGTGTGAGAATAAGAAAATTAACCCCAAGAGAATGTCTGAGATTGATGGGTTGGAAAGACAAACAGATAGATAAAATTGAGTCTGCCGGTGTCAGCGCGACTCAACAGTACCGCCAAGCGGGAAACGGAATAGTGGTAACTGTTCTTATGGCTATCTTCGGAGAATTGTTCGGTATCCCATACAAAGAACTACTGGATAATTGGAGTTATAAAAACGGAGGACTCAATCAATGAATAAGAAAGAGATTTACACTGCAGAATCGGTAACTGCCGGACACCCCGACAAGTTCTGTGACCTCGTGAGCGATATGGTCTTGGACGAATGTCTAAAGGCAGACCCTAATGCAAGAGTAGCTTGCGAAACATTTGCTACCAAAGGATTGATTGTTGTAGGCGGAGAAATCACTACAAAAGCGCAACCCGATTATAAGGCGATAGTACAAGCCGCCGGAGCAAGAGCAGGCTACGACCTTGAAGGCACTAACCTCATTGTAGCCGTGCATGAACAAAGCACGGACATCAAGGAAGCTGTGGACGGAGATAACGATAACGGCGAACAGGGAGCGGGTGATCAAGGAGTAATGGTCGGCTATGCATGTGACGATACCTTAGACTTCTTACCCCTTGAATACTCTTATGCAAGAAAGCTGACAGAAAGGCTTGAGCAATTGTTCAGAAAAGGCGGAATCAAGGGCGTCGGCCCGGACGGCAAAAGCCAAGTGTCGGCTGAGTTCATAGAGGGTAATTTTAAACGGTTCACTAAAATTGTGGTATCAGTACAGCACGACGAAAGCAAGGACTTGAATGAACTAAGAACTGAGATAACCGAAAAAGTTATAAGGTATGTGTTCGCCGAGTTTAACTTGGAAGAAACCGAAATATTGATTAACCCCTCCGGGAAATTCGTAATAGGCGGAATAGATGCGGATACTGGTTTGACAGGTCGAAAAATTGTGGCAGATGCATATGGTCCACGTGTCCCCGTTGGCGGTGGAGCGTTCAGCGGAAAAGACCCGTCTAAGGTAGACCGCTCAGGCGCATATTTTGCCCGCTACATAGCGCGGAACATAGTTGAGGGCGGCATAGCAGACAAATGCTTGGTTCAGATAGCCTATGCTATAGGCAAGTCAGAGCCGCTCGCTGTAAACATTGACACTTTCGGCACGGGCAAAGCGGAAGATGACGCCTTGCGTAACGCGGTGATGAAAGTGTTTGACTTCCGACCCGCCGAAATTGCTTCCGCTCTCGGGTTGAAAAAACCAATATATTCATCCCTTTCGTCGGGCGGGCATTTCGGGAAAGACGGGTGTCCCTGGGAAAGCGCAGACAAGGTTTGCGACCTAAGAAAAGCAGTTTTCGGAGGGTAGAAAGGAACGATAATATAGTGGTTAAAAACATGCAAATTCTTTAGAAAAATGGTGTTTTTCTTTCGTTTTTCACTGGGCTCTTGAACTTCTTTACGGTATTGTTGTGTTAGAAAAACAAAAAGAAAGGAGAGCCAAACATGAAAGAGCAAACCTTCGGAATCGAAATCGAAATGACAGGAATGACAAGATACGATGCGGCAAAAGTCCTCGCAAAATACTTCGGGACAACCGAAAACTATGTAGGCGGCGGATACAGCGCCTACGAGGTGAAAGACCAAACCGGACGCACCTGGAAACTGATGAGCGACGCCAGCATCAGACCGGAAACAAAAAAGGCGGGAATCACAGCCGGCAGCGACTACAAAGTGGAAATGGTCAGCCCCATCTGCCGCTACGGCGACATCGAAACGATACAGGAAATAGTAAGAGAACTCCGCAAAGCCGGGATGACGGTAAACGAAACGACGGGCATCCACATCCACATAGGCAAAGACGGACACAGCGCCCGAAGCCTAAAAAACATCGTAAACATAATGGCGGCGAAGGAAGACATCCTCTTCAAAGCCCTCGAGGTCAATACCGAACGGGCGAAAAGATGGTGCAAGAAAGTAGACGATGCGCTGATCCAAAAAATCAACAAGGTAAGCGCCCCGACGGAAAGCAGAGTGCGCAGTATATGGTATAACGGCGAAGACGGAGCAAACCAACACTACCACGAGAGCCGCTACCACGCGCTCAACCTGCACAGCGTATGGCAGAAAGGCACGATAGAGTTCAGATGCTTCAACAGCACCACCCATGCCGGAAAGATAAAAGCCTACATCCAACTATGCCTGGCAATCAGCCACCAAGCGAAAACCCAAAAGAGCGCGACAGCAAGAAAAACGGAAAGCGCCAACGAAAAATACACCTTCAGAACATGGCTCCTAAGGCTGGGATTGATAGGTGAAGAGTTCGAAACGGCAAGGTTCCACCTGCTCGCAAATCTCGAAGGCGACAGCGCCTGGAAAGACAGCCGCAGACATGCGGCTTAAAGGAGGATGAAAAATGGCAAACAGGCTATATGCGGCTTACGGAAGCAACTTAAACCTAAGACAGATGTCAGTCCGCTGCCCCGACGCGATACCCGTCGGGAAAGCGATGCTTAAGGACTGGCAGCTCACCTTCAGAGGGGTGGCAACATTAGAACCAAACGCGGATGCCGAAACACCCGTCGGAATATGGAAAATCACCCCTAAGGACGAGGCGGCGCTGGACAGATACGAGGGATATCCCAGGCTGTACAGAAAGGAGTTTGCGGATATCGTTCTCAACGGAGTAAAGGTTAAAGCTATGCTGTATCTGATGAACGACGGCCTGCCCTCAATGCCAACAAAATGGTATCTTGACGCAATCGCTCAAGGTTATGAGGATGTCGGCTTAGACACAGTGCATCTTACCAAAGCATTGGAGCATACACAAAAGCGGATGACAGACGGCAAATCAAATTGGGAGGAAAAATAATATGAAACAGATAAAACCGAGGGTTGAATTTAACAGCCGGGGCGAAAGCGGGAATATATACAGAATTTTAGGAATGGTACGGACGGCGTTACAAAAGCTGCACCGGATAACAGATTATAACGAAATATACTTCGCTGTAACAAGCTGCGGCAGTTACAAAGAGGCATTGGATATCATACGGCAGAAAATAGACCTGGTCGATTTGGACGGTCTGTATTAAATAAATCAGCAAAAAAATATTGAAAAGGAACGGAAACTCCGTTCTTTTATCATTTAAGGAGGTTCGGTGTGGAGAAACATAAGCCTACCCGCTTTATGTCGGAAGGTTCAAGATACGATAATAAACTTGCCGACCACGCTGTGGATTTCATAGAAATTCTTAAGCATACCAAAGGCGAGTGGGCGGGCAAAGACTTCAAGCTTTTGCCGTGGCAGAAAAGCATTATTAGAGATTTATTTGGAATTGTGAAAGAGGACGGACACAGACAGTTTACAACAGCATATGTCGAATGTCCTAAAAAGACAGGCAAGAGCGAATTGGCGGCTGCGGTCGCTCTGTATTTACTTGCCGGCGACCAGGAGCAGGGAGCCGAAATCTACGGATGCGCCGC
>CAYTUT010000102.1:0-1840 GCA_964441295.1 uncultured Christensenellaceae bacterium
TTTTCTTATTAACACAAATTATATGGCACCGACTGAGGAATAATAGGGAATATTGAAATATTATACTTGCTTAAATTATTTGTAATGAGTTATTATATATTAATAGCAACTACGACATAGCTATTTTCAGGAGTGCAAAATGCAGGTATACAACAAAAATATTTTTATTAAAAACGGCACAATAGTCGGGGCAAACGAGCTTCAAAACTATTCGCCTGAGCAGCTGAGCGAAGCATACAAAGGCACTATAGCCCACTTTATCCTTGCTTCACATTCTGTGACGCCGGCTATGCGCGGCAAGCCTCTCAAAATCAAGTTCGATGGTCTTGCCTCGCACGATATTACCTATGTGGGCATAATCCAGACCGCCAAAGCATCGGGATTGAGAGAATTTCCTTTGCCTTATGTTTTGACCAACTGCCATAACAGTCTTTGCGCTGTCGGCGGCACCATCAACGGAGACGACCATATGTTCGGACTGTCCGCCTGTATCAAATACGGGGGCATATATGTACCTGCTCATCAGGCTGTGATACACACCTACATGCGTGAGATGATGAGCGGCGGTGGCAAGATGCTGCTCGGCAGCGACAGCCATACCCGTTACGGCGCTCTGGGTACAATGGCAATGGGAGAGGGCGGTCCGGAGCTTGTCAAGCAGCTGCTGGATATGACATATGACATCAATTATCCGGAGGTCGTTGCGGTAATTTTGCGCAATGCTCCGCGTAAAGGCGTAGGGCCGCATGATGTCGCAATAGCAATAATTTCAGAGGTATTCAAAAGCGGTCTCGTTAAGAATAAGGTAATGGAGTTTATCGGAGACGGTATAAAGAATCTGCCTGTAGAGTACCGCAACGGAATAGATGTTATGACAACCGAGACAGCGTGTCTTTCTTCGATATGGCAGACCGACGAGGAGGTCAGGCGCTATTTTGTCAGGCACGGCAGACCCGAAGCGTACAAAGAACTACGCGCTGCAGAGCTCGCGGCGTATGATGCGGCAATCGAGATTGATTTGGCGGCAATCGAGCCCATGATAGCTTTGCCTTTCCATCCTTCCAACGGTTATCGTCTTAAGGATGTCATTGACAACGCGGCAGACATATTCAACGATATCGAAAAGGATTGTCAAAGGCTGTTCGGCGGCAGGGTTAAGCTAAGTCTTGCAAGTAAGATAAGAAAAGACGGCGTATATGTTGAGCAGGGAATAATTGCAGGCTGCGCCGGCGGAACTTATGACAATATCTGTGAGGCGGCCGCAATACTTAGAGGCAAGAATACCGGCAACGGCGCCTTCAACATAAGCGTATATCCGTCCAGTCAGCCCATTAATTGCGAATTGGCGAGAAAGGGGATGCTTACAGACCTTATACAGGCAGGTGTCAATCTCAAATCCTGCTTCTGCGGCCCGTGCTTTGGCGCCGGCGATGTCCCCGCCAACGGCGAATTGAGCATAAGACACACCACGCGCAACTTTGAAAGCCGCGAGGGGAGCAAACCGTCCGAAGGACAGATTGCCGCAGTCGCTCTTATGGATGCAAGAAGCATTGCCTCGACCGCCGCGAACGGAGGTAGACTGACACTCGCTACCGATATCGATTACGACAGTACAATACCCGAATATTCTTTCAATGCCGAGATATATAAGGGCAAGGTATATAACGGCTGGGGCAAGCCGCAGAAGGATACAGAACTGATATATGGTCCGAATATTGCGGATTGGCCGGTAATTGACGCTTTGGGCGAAAATCTTCTGCTGAAGATGGTAGCGGTTATTGATGACCCGGTAACCACAACTGACGAATTGATACCTTCGGGGGAGACCTCGTCATATCGC
>CAYTUT010000102.1:1850-6169 GCA_964441295.1 uncultured Christensenellaceae bacterium
TCCGCTGAGGCTTGCGCAGTTTGCGCTGTCGAGAAAGGTCCCGGAATATGTTGCACGGGCAGAAAGCGTCAAGCATGCCGAGCAAATGAGAAAAGAGAATGTTGTCAAAGAGGACTACGCCGATGCCTTGGAAGCTTTGACCGTGGACAAGGGCAGTGTAACGTTCGCAAGCGCGATTTTTGCCAACAAGCCGGGCGACGGCAGCGCAAGAGAACAAGCGGCGTCTTGTCAGAGGGTCCTGGGCGGGGCGGCTAATTTTGCAAGAGAATACGCAACAAAACGGTATAGAAGCAATCTCATCAACTGGGGTATGCTTCCTCTCCATACCGATTTTGACTTTGAGGTCGGCGATTTTGTTTTTCTAAAAGATATCAGGGCGAGAATTGAATCCGGCGAGGAAGAATTCGATATTTTAGTCATCAGAAAAGGGGCAAAAATTGCCGCAAAAGCAACCATGCTTCCCTTGACAAAAGAAGAAAAAGAGATAATACTTGCGGGCTGTTTGATGAACTATTACGGCGCGAAGAATACTAGGAGGCAAAAATGATCTATAATCCCCAAGTTGAATGTATGCAGCGGGAAGAGATGCGCAAGCTCCAGCTTGAGCGGCTCAAAAAAATTGTCCGTTATGCTTATGACAAAGTGCAGCTTTACAAAGATAAGTTCACAAGCGCGGGCTTGAAGCCCGAGGACATAAGGACACTTGAAGATATCAAATATATACCATACACCGTCAAGTCTGATTTGCGGGATAACTATCCTTACGGATTGCTGGCGGTGCCTATGGACGATGTGGTAAGGATCCATGCGTCAAGCGGTACGAGCGGCAAGCCTACAGTGGTTGCATATACTAAGGGCGACCTTGATATGTGGACTGAATGTATGGCAAGGCTGATTGTAGCCGCCGGTGGAGGCAAGAGTGATGTAGCGCAGATTGCTTTCGGATACGGCCTATTCACGGGGGCTTTGGGACTTCATCAAGGTTTCGAAAAGCTTGGCGCAGCGGTGATACCTATATCAAGCGGCAATACCGAAAGACAGGTAATGCTGATGAAAGACCTGGGCACTACTGCTTTAATAAGTACTCCGTCATACGCTTTGTACATTGCGGAGACAATGGAGCGAATGGGCATTAAGAAAGAAGAGCTAAAACTTCGCATAGGGCTGTTCGGCTCGGAGGCTTCCACTCCCGAGATGCACACGGAGCTGCAAAGGCGCTTAGGGCTGTTTCCGACAGATAATTACGGACTGTCCGAGATAATAGGGCCGGGCGTATCGGGCGAATGTATGTTGAAATGCGGCATGCACATCAACGAAGATCACTTTTACAGCGAGTTAATTGATAAGGATACCTTACAGCCTATCGACGGGGGAGAGGGAGAGCTTGTCATTACCACCCTTACCAAGGAAGGCTTGCCCATGCTCAGATACCGCACCAAGGACATAACCAGCTTGATTTACGAGCCTTGCGACTGCGGCAGGACTTCGGTCAGAATGGGCAGAATAAGAGGCAGAAGCGACGATATGCTGATAATTCGCGGCATAAATGTATTCCCTTCGCAGATTGAAGGGATATTGATGAGCATACCCGAGACGGGCGGCAACTATGAGATAATAGTATCGCGCGAGGGTTATCTCGACACTTTGGAAGTCAGAGTTGAGGTGAACGACGCCAACCTGCTTGTAGACTATTCTAATCTCGAAAGACTGCGCGAAAAGGTGCGCAAGGAGCTTAAGATCGTCTTGCAGATTGATGCAAAAGTCAAGCTTGTAGAACCTTTGACTCTCAAGAGATTCGAAGGCAAGGCAAAAAGAGTTACCGACACGAGAAAACTATAGAGGTGATTATGAAAAAATTGATGTTGGCAAATGAGGCGATAGCAAGAGGAGCATACGAGGCGGGAGTTAAGGTAGCGGCGGCTTACCCGGGCACTCCCAGCACAGAAATAACAGAACATATCGCAAAGTTCGAGGAGATTCACGCCGAATGGTCACCCAACGAAAAGGTGGCGATGGAGGTGGCGATAGGCGCAAGCTTCGCAGGAGTGAGAAGTTTAGTCTGCATGAAGCATGTCGGGCTTAATGTGGCGGCTGACCCGATGTTCACCCTCTCATATTCGGGGGTCAATGCAGGCATGGTGATTGTTGTCGCCGATGACCCGGGGATGCATTCTTCCCAGAACGAACAGGACAGCAGGTACTATGCAAGGTCTGCGCATATTCCAATGCTGGAACCGTCAGACAGCGCAGAGGCGAAAAAGCTAGTAAAAATCGCGTACAATCTATCCGAAAAATACGATACCCCCGTAATTGTCAGGACGACTACCAGGATATCACACAGCCAAAGCGAAGTGGAATTGGCAGATAGAAAAGAACTGAAAATCAAGGAGTACAAGAAAGACATTACCAAGTATACTTTGATGCCCAGCTCGGCAAAAATCAGGCGCGATGAGGTCGAATTAAGGGACGAGAGGCTCCAAGAGGACTGCAACGGGTTCCCGATTAACGAAATCGAATATCAAAGCAAGGAATTGGGCGTAATATGCGCAGGCGTGGTGTATCAGTATGTCAAAGAATGCCTGCCCGAAGCGTCCGTATTAAAACTCGGCATGGTTAATCCCTTGCCGATGAAAATGATTAAGGAGTTCGCAAAGCAAGTAAAGAAGCTGCTTGTTATCGAGGAGCTTGAGCCTTTTATTGAGGAACAGGTAAAAGCGGCGGGTATAGCATGCCACGGCAAAGACATTTTCCCTGTAAAAGGTGAAATAACAGTGCCGGTCATACGCAACAGGCTTATGGGCGCCGAGATAAAAAAGGCTGACACAGATATGCCGGTAAGACCTCCTGTTATGTGCGCAGGATGCCCGCACAGAGGGGTATTTTATGTGCTTAACAAGCTCAAATTGGTGGTCAATGCCGATATCGGCTGCTACACATTGGGCGCGCAGCCGCCGCTTTCTGCGGTGGATACGGTAATCTGTATGGGCGCTAGCGTCGGTATGGCTCACGGCTTTGACAAAGCGCTCGGAACGAGTAAAAACAATGTAGCGGTTATTGGAGACTCCACCTTTGTGCACAGCGGTATAACCGGTCTTATCAACGCTGTGTACAACAAGAGCGGAATAACGCTGATTATTCTTGATAACTCGACAACAGGTATGACCGGACATCAGGAGCACCCCGCCACCGGCAAAACAATTAAGGGAGAGCCTACAAAACAGCTGGACTTGGAAGCAATATGCAGAGCGTGCGGAGTTGACAGGGTTGATATTGTGGATGCGTATGATATCAAGCAGGTAGAAGCCAAGATAAAAGAGCACATTGCAACCGAGCAGGTCTCGGTTATTATTGCTAAAAGACCTTGCGCTCTGCTGCACAAGGGAGAGACCGAAAAGTATTGGATAACTCAAGATTGCAAAAAATGCTATGCCTGCATGCGCTTGGGATGCCCGGCAATCAGCAAGACTGAGAGCGGCGCTGTTGTCATCAACCGCGAATTATGCACGGGTTGCGGGCTGTGCGCCGCGCTTTGCCCGTTCGGGGCCATTGTTAAGGAGGTACGCTAATATGGATACCATCAATATTTTGATAGTCGGAGTAGGCGGTCAGGGGACATTGTTAGCGTCGAGAGTTCTTGGCAAATTCGCCGAGATTAAGGGATACTCCTGCAAACTGTCCGAGGTCCACGGTATGGCGCAGAGAGGCGGCAGCGTGGTCACGCATGTTAGAATGGGAGATAAGGTTTTCTCACCGATAATTGCCGAAGGCGACGCCGATTTTATAATCGCTTTTGAAGAGCTTGAGGGATTGAGGGCAAGACACTTTCTTAAAGAGGGAGGGGAGCTGTTGTTGAATACCCAGCAGATAATGCCCATGCCTGTAATAATCGGCGCGAAGAAATATCCTCAAGGGATAGTGGAAAAGATTAAAAAGGAAGGCATTAACGTCCTTGAAATGGACGCTTTGAAGATAGCTAACGAATGCGGCAACAGCCGCGCGGTCAATACCGTTATGATAGGTATGCTGCTAAGAAGACTTTGCGTGGATAAGGATACTGCGAAAGAGATTATAAAAGCCGTTGTTCCGGCAAAGCTTTTGGATGTCAATATGGTAGCTGTCGAAAGGGGCTACGATTATTACAATAATTAATCAATGGGGGAGCGCTATGAATTATTATGACAAAAAGCAAGAAACAATGCCAAGGGAGGAGCTGAAAAAGCTTCAAAGTCAAAAATTGATTGACGTAGTCAAAAGGGTGTATGATAATGTCCCTACATATAGGGCAAAGATGGACAAAATCGGTATCAAACCGGAGGACA
>CAYTUT010000103.1:0-6066 GCA_964441295.1 uncultured Christensenellaceae bacterium
TACACCCTGATAACCTTGCGCAGATTTACGCTTTTGTAGGTGCGGACAACGCTTTGCTTAATTTTGTCAAGCCCAGCAAGCGTCACTTCGGTATTGTTACAGCAATCGGTGGGCACAGACGTCGGTCCATATATTACGTTGCCGTCCGCTGTTGGCGCGACAAGTATGCCCTTGCCGCTATCATCAGGCAGCGGGAACAGCACCCTCGAAATATTGGCGCCTTCAGTGCTGTCAAGGACGAAGTATTCGCCCGCCGCATAGCATACCGGGTACTGCTCGTCCTCAAGCATTGCATTGATTTTCATACAGTTTGCCCCTGCCGAATTTATCAGCACGCGACTTAAAAATTCGCCCTTGGTTGTGCTCACTCTGTATATGCCTTCCTCGTGCAGTAATCCCGTCACCTCGGCGGATAGAACCACTTCAGCTCCGTTGATAACCGCGCTGTCCGCCAACGCAATCGTCAGCTTATATGGCGACACTATTCCCGCGTTCTTGGCGTAGAGCGCTCTTGTTATGCCGTCTGCCACATTAGGTTCCAGCTCGACAATACGCTCTCTTGTTATCAATTCGACATTTACCTTGTTCGCTTTTCCCTTTTGATACAGCTCTTCAAGCGCCTTCTGCCCGGAGTCAGGCGCAACAACAAGCGAACCCGTCTTCTTGAAAGGCACATGCAGTTCCTTGCACAGGCTCTCGAACATCTTATTGCCTTCGACATTAAAAAAAGCTTTGGAGGTATTGGGTACGCAATCGTAACCTGCGTGAACTATTCCGCTGTTGGCGCGGCTCGCGCCGCAGCTGACATCGTCCTCTTTCTCAACAAGCAGGGAGGATAGCTTGTACTTTGACAGCTTCCTCAATATTGCAGTACCTACCACACCGCCGCCTATTATTATCACATCGTAAATTTTATTCATTATTGCAAAAACTTCTCCCTGTAAAATCTTATCGCCTCGTCCACAATCTCAATAGCTCTTTCTCTTCCCATTATCTCCATTACTGCCGTCTCCTTGTGCTCGAGCGCTTTGTAAACCTTGAAAAAATGGCGCACTTCGTCCAAAATATGTATAGGCAGCTCGGATACATCACGGATACTGTTCCATGTCGGATCGCCGAACGGTATTGATATAATCTTATAATCGAACTCTCCCTCATCGGTCATTGCCATAACCCCTATCGGAAAACATCTGACCAAAGCAAGCGGCGCAATGCTCTCTGTGCACAAGACCAGCACATCCAGCGGATCCTTGTCGTCTGCATATGTGCGGGGTATAAAGCCGTAGTTGGCCGGGTAGTGCGTGGAAGTGTAGAGCACCCTGTCAAGAATCAAAAAGCCGGTTTCTTTATCCAGCTCGTATTTGTTTTTGCTTCCCTTTGGTATCTCAATAACCGCAACATAATCAGCAGGCGTAATCCTGTTGGGACTCATATCGCGCCAAATATTCATAAAAGCCTCCAAAAAATATAATAGACTTATTATACAACAAATAATTGTAAATTTATAGTAAAAAATCTTTATAAATTTTGTGTTGAAAAATTTTGCACCTTTGACCGCGTGCTGCACTGCGATTTCCAAGGGATGCCGATATCTGCACGGTTTCAAATATGCTCAAATGCGCATATAATAAATTGTTACAAAAGATGCTTGAATCACTGACGAAACGGCGCGGAGCCTTGTTATGTAGTGCAAGGCTTCCGCGCCGCAGAATATTGTTTTTGGGCGAAATGTATTACCACATAGCGCCTTTTACTCCGTTTCCACTTTGGGATACTGCGCAACTCGCAGTCTAGTACAGCCGTATGGAACCAGCGTAAAACTGCTTTTTTCAATATTATAAGGCTTGGACGGCAGCTCCGCGCTGTTGTGCTTCAACCGCCAGTTCTTGACAACTACGCCTTTGACGGTAATCTCAAAAGGAGGTATCTCAAAGGGCAAATCGCTGGTTGCATTGCGCTTATGCTCGATTACCTCAACTTCTCCCGACCTTATTAAGGGCGCGAATCTCCACTCGTCGCCTGTTACGTACTCTCTGTCCTCAAAAGGCATCTGCCCTTTGAGATAACGCTCCTCGGCGTCAAGCTTTGTCGCCATCAACAGATTGCCATACTTAATACTGACGCTTCCGTCGGGGTTATCCACTAAGCTTAGTCTCGGCTTAGCTTTGATTTGCACAATGTCACCCTGCTTTGCAATCACCTTGAAAAAATCACCGTTTAGTATTTTTAGACCGTTATGTGTTATTTCAAAGTCGGTATTGGCAATCCTGCGGAAATGCAATTCCACCTCTCCCTTTGCCTTTTTTACCTCGAAATTTATGTCCTCTTCAAAAGGATAGCCGGTACTCTCCTTTACTATAAGATCCCCTCCGTTGTGACGGGTAACAAACTCGGCCTCTCCATAAACCGGAAAAGCCAATCCGGTGGGATGACTAAGCGCTAAATATTCGGCAAACTTGGGAAAGCCGCTGTGCATATTGGCGGCGCAGCAGCCATAATTGGGCTCTAACCCGAAGGTGTTGGCGTATTTGTCCGCATCAAAAAAGCTTCTTTTCTTAGCATCCGCCGCAATCTGGTTGGGTTGCTGTACATATTGATGGGAGCACATATCAGGCGAAAATGTTGCCGGAAGGGTATTATATGCCAAAAACTCCAACAGTTCGTACACCCAGCTCTCCTTGAGAAACATACCTATCTCTTCAAGCGAATACATTGCCTCTATCACAGTGCAAAGCTCCAGTCCTTGTGTCGGAGAAGCGCCCATTATGTGCTCATCACTGCTATATAAGCCCGTAGCATTACCATGATATGCGCGTATTGTGTCAAGCGCTTTTTTTGCCAAGGGATAATAATAATCGTTATTCACAAATTCCCCGTATGTAACGGGATATTTGATTGCGTGCGCCAAATTCACCCCGTGCGTGAGCATAATTGTGCGCACTGACTTTCTGTTATTGAACGCAATAATGCTTTCTCTGCTCTCCGGAGCAGGCATCTTATTGCTCTTCTTCCTTCTTTCGTCTATAGGCTCAAGCAAATTTTTGCCCAGATTAAATAAAAATTTATTGAAGTATCTGGTCATCGGCTTTTTATAATGATAATCTTCAAAGAGCGTGAAATAGTCCAAAGAATACACCTTCAGCTTTTTTACTAAGTCAAGCAGAAACTGCGCTTTCGTATAGCGATAGACATAGCGTATTGCCTCCATTGCCTCAAAAGCCCTTGCCGCCGCCCAAAACTTTAAGGGTTGACGGTCTATGTTGTCGTACTGGTACTTAAAATATTTTTCCATAAAGGGCAGTATCCTCGGGTCCGAGGTTACCTTTGCGTATGGAACAAGCGCCTTCAGCACCACCATGCGTGGCCACCAGTCCACATTCCATAAAGGTCCGAAGTTGCCTGATACGGTCTGGCTTGCAAGTATGCTGTCAACCCACTTTTTTACTTCGTTTTTGGCCCATTCATCATCCAGAAGATAAGCTATCGGAATAAGTCCCGAGAGATAATACGGTCCCCTCTCCCATGCCTCGCCCTTGCCTGCAAGCCACGCGCTCTCATCGCTGAGGTCATACCATATTTTTGATATATTGCCCGTTAAGCCCTTCAGCTGAATTTCGAGCTGCTTTTTTAGAAGTCCGCCCACTTTGATCTCAGAAAGTTTCAGTCTATTGTATATTCTGTTCATGAAGTCCTCCAAATAGCATTCGGCAACCATAAAGCACAAAATCAAGCAACAGCCGTTTGAAATATGATAACATACCAAGCAGATTTTTTTCAATTGTATTTCAAATTTTTATAATAAATACACAAATACCGATATAAATACTGATAATTCCCGCAAGAATAGCGGCAATGGAAGGCAAAACATTAAAAATGCTTGATATCTCTTCCAAAGAAATCGTATTTATGCCGGCCGCTTCTCCTTACAAGTATTAAGCTGTCACTGATACTTAACTGCATTGGCTAATTTTTTGAGGCGGAGAGTAAGCATTGCCGCTTGCAAAAAAGCTTAGGCAAAGAAAATTTAGTTGTCCCCCATCTGGTGCCGAAGGTGGGACTTGCTCGCACTCTCGCTATCGCTCGCCGACACGCCAGGTTGGGCGCGAAGCTTTCCCCGAAAGCTTCTTTCCTGACGGAAGCCCGCCCGTTCAAGTCCCTGTCTCTTACACAAAAGGACCTCTTGCGAGGTCCCCCATCTGGTGCCGAAGGTGGGACTTGAACCCACACGTTGTCGCCAACAACGGATTTTGAGTCCGTCACGTCTGCCATTCCATCACTTCGGCTTGATTATTTTGCCTAATCATATTAGCACAATGATTATCAATATTGCAAGCATTTTTACACATTTTTATTTGCCCTTGCTAGCGCCGGCTGTTCGCAAAATGATTTTGAATATGCCCGCTGGATATATCATTATACTTTAATATTTGTCATCTGGTTTTTTCTTATCCAATAACTTGGCTAACTGCAATTTTCACTGCATCGACAACAATGAGGGCTTTTTCCCAAGCCAGAACGCAATTATAGTCCCTGCCCCGCGTATTTTCCACAAAAAATGGACGGCTGGCAGCCGTCCATTATCATACTATGCGTTAAAGCCTACTTTTTCTCTTCCTCAGCCCTCTTCTTTGCATCCTCGATTATCTTTGCCGCATTGCCGCTCGGGACTTCCTCATAACGCAAAAATTCTTTGCTGAAAGAGCCTCTGCCTTGTGTCATCGAACGCAAATCTGTCGCATACTTGAGAATCTCGCCTTGCGGAACTTCCGCATTGATGACCTGCTTGCCGTCGACTAGATCCATGCCGAGTATTCTGCCTCTTCTCTTGTTCATATCGCCCAGCACATCGCCCATGTAACTCTCCGGCACCACAACCTTTATGCTCATTATCGGCTCGAGGAATATGGGGTTGGCCTTAGCGCAGCCATCAGAATACGCAAGCTTTGCCGCGGTTATGAAGGCTATTTCCTTACTGTCAACGGGATGATACTTGCCGTCAAAAACCGTACACTTAAGATTAACCATGGGATAACCTGCGAGCACGCCCTTTTTGATAGCCTCGCGCAGACCCTTCTCCACTGCGGGGATGAATTGTCTAGGTATTGCGCCGCCGACTACAGCATCTACAAACTCGAATTCGCCGTCTGCTGCGCCTGGCTCGAATCTTACACTGCACTGACCGAACTGACCTGCGCCGCCCGATTGCTTTTTATGTTTGCCTTCTTGCTCAACTGTCTTTTTGATGGTCTCGCGGTATGATACGCGCGGCTCTCTCAGCACTGCTTCGACGCCAAACTTGTTTTTGACCTTTTTGCATATTATGTCAAGCTGCATTTCGCCGATACCTGACAGCAACATCTCGTTGGTCTCGATATTTTTTTCTACCTTATATGTGCTGTCTTCTTCAAGAAGCTTATAAAGACCTGCAATAACTTTCTCTTCATCGTCCTGTTTTGTACTGGTAACCGCTAGAGAAATTACAGGCGCGGGGAAAGGTATGGTATCCAAAACAATCTTGTTATTGGGGTCGCACAGCGTGTCGCCCGTGTTGGTGTAGGACAGCTTTGCCACTGCGCCGATATCGCCCGCAAGGAATTTGTCTGTGCCTTCCTGCTTTTTGCCCTTCATTACAAACAAGCCGCCGATTTTTTCGTTCTTCTCGGCAACGCTGTTGTACACTGTGTCGCCTGATGCTATTTTGCCGCTCTTCACCTTGAATATAAGCAGCTTTCCTACGAAAGGATCAACTATGCTCTTGAATACCTGCGCCGCAAACGGAGCATTCTCCTCCGCCTTAGGAGCGGGCAGGAACTTCAATATATTGTCCATAAGGTTGGTAATGCCCATATTGGCAGTAGCCGCGCCGCCGACTGCGATTATCACCTTATCCTCGGCAATAGCCGCTTGGATACCTCTGATGATTTCGTCATGGGTGAGCTCTTCGCCGTCAAAATATTTCATCATCAGTTCGTCATCGGTCTCGGCAGCCATCTCAACCACTGCAAGCCTTGCCTCTTCGTATGTCGGTTTAATGTTGGCGGGTATGTCTATTACTTTGCCGCTCAT
>CAYTUT010000104.1:0-6019 GCA_964441295.1 uncultured Christensenellaceae bacterium
CATTTTGTATAGTTAATGTTATAATGATTATGAATAAGTTTTTTGCTTTCTGAGATGTGCGTCTATCCGGCGGACACCTTTTGAAGGCAGCGAGGTAATATGAACAGCTTTAAGTACAATCTTATACTTGCAAGGAAAAAAAAAGAATACTCCCAAAAACAAATGGCTGAAAAGCTTGGTGTCGCAGAAAGCTGTTACGCGCATTGGGAGCAAGGCCGCAACGAGCCGAGCATTGATATGATAATAGAGCTTAGCCGTATTCTTGAGGTGAGCGCTGACTATCTGCTGGGCTTGCAAAGTTTTTGAGCGCCGCACTTTACAAAGACACGCTATAATGCTACTATTAGGCTATGGACAAGAGCTATTTTGACGAGAGAGATAATACAGCAGTAATGAGGTTAAGAATAATAAGGGAGGATCTTCCCTACTTTTGCGATGAGTTTTTTGTCGGCATCGAAAACTATACTACCAAGCTCTCTAGGCTTAGTTATGCATACGACCTGAGGATTTTTTTTGATTTTCTATTCAAAGAAGTACGCGAATTCAAAAACTATACTTACGAAACCTTTACCCTTAATGAACTCAACAGAGTAACAACAACGCATATCGAAAGGTTTTTGGAATACCTTAGCTATTACAAATATAACGGCAAGTATTATAAAAATAACGAACGCGCCAAAGCGCGCAAGCTTTCTACAATCCGTACATTTATCAAATACTTCTTTAATAAGGATAAGCTTACCGCCAATGTTGCCTCTAAGATACGCGTGCCAAAACTGCGTGAAAAGGAGATTACGAGACTTGAAGTCAACGAGGTGGCTGACTTGCTCGATGCGGTTGAAGACGGCAAGTATTTAAGCGACAAGCAAAAATATTTCCATAGTCATACCAGACTACGAGATACCGCCATAATGACCCTGCTGCTTGGCACTGGCATAAGAGTAAGCGAATGTGTGGGATTGAATATTGCTGACCTTGATTTTCGCGTCAACGGCTTCAAGATAACCAGAAAAGGCGGAGCCAGCACGATACTATATTTTTCTAAGGAAGTCGCCGACGCGCTTAAAGATTATCTTGTAGAAAGATTGCCAATCGAGACCGACAGCGATGCGCTGTTTTTGTCGCTCCAGCACAAGAGAATGGGAGTAAGGTCGATGCAGCTTCTTGTAAAGAAATATTCAAAAAGCGTTACTCCCTTAAAAAAAATAACGCCGCATAAGCTACGCAGCACATACGGTACCAACCTTTATCAGGAGACTCACGATATATATGTGGTAGCAGAAGTTTTGGGTCACAAGGATATCAACACTACCAAAAAGCACTACGCCGCAATATCAGACGATATAAAACGTCAGGCGGCAAACGCAGTCAAGCTGCGTGATGCAGATAAGAAAAACGGCAACGATACGGACAGATAACCTTGCCGCTACTCTCTTTCAACAATTTTTTCTATTATTACCGCGTTATAATCCCCTTCGTCCAGACACTTCATACAGTTGTCACAGACTTTGTCCGGATCAAGATCGCAAGTATTGCAAAAACCGCAATCATCGCAGATTGCGCCTTCGGCTATCACGCATTGCTTTAGTTCGTTTTTGTTTTTCATACCATAATTATATATCTTTGCGCTTTGAGATGCAAATATTTATTGAAAATTATGTAGAAAACCGCGCTGTTTTTGTGTTGGGTTGCCTAATTATTCTTCCACCGTTTCAAAATACATTGGCAGCGCATTATTTCGACAACAAATGCCTACATAAAATACTATTAGGAGATAAAAGTATCGTAAAATGAAAAAATATGGATATAAACAAATTTTTATGTAAACATATGTTGCATTTTGATTTTTTGTGTGCTATAATGTTTTTGGAGGTAAATAAAATGAAAGATAAAACTAACGAATCAATAATGAATCTTTATAATTTTATTAAAAGCTACAAGGACAAAAACGGCTATATCCCTTCCTACCGCGAAATGCTCAAGGCAGGTAATTATACTTCCACAGGCACAATTAAGCGCCACCTTGAATTGCTTGAGCTCGAAGGGCTTATATCAGTATCACGCGGTAAAAATCGCGCGATAGAGTTTTTGGAGAATAAGCCGAGCGCCGCAGTGATCAATGTACCCTTGGTTGGCAATGTTGCCGCCGGCTCCCCTATTCTTGCGGTGGAAAATATCGAGGGTTTTTATCCCCTTTCACAGGATTTGTTTGGCAATAATGAGGCGATGTTTATGCTCAGGATATGCGGCGACAGCATGATTGAGGCAGGGATATTTAACGGTGATTTAATCGTAGTCAGACAACAAAGTACAGCCAAAAACGGCGACATTGTTGTCGCGTGTATTGAAGACAGCGCCACAGTCAAAACATTCTATAGAGAAAAAGACCACATCAGATTGCACCCGGAGAACTCAAGCATGGAGGACATTATTGTAAAGGATGGTTTGTTGATACTTGGCGTAGTATGCGGCTCAATCCGCCGCTTCTAGTTTAGCATTTTTTCAAAAAGCGCTTCTTTATTTCGCGTCTGTACATTTTGTATAGCTACTGTACGTTTTATACAGTTAGCATCTTTAGGGCGGATTGCATATGAGCGCGCATTGATTATCTCGCTATTTGTATTGGTGCAGTGCTTGACGCGCCGACTGGCTGGATTATGGTAAAAATATATCAGTCCGGATTATTGTCGAATATCAGTAAGCAGCGGATATATCAATTTCGATACGAAATAAGCGCTCTCGCGCAATGCTCCACCGCAAGTTTTGCATGCTCGTATGTAAGACCGCCCTGCAGGTACGCGATATACGGCGCCTTGATCGGAGCATCTGCAGACAGTTCTATTGAGGCGCCCTGTACGAATGTGCCGGCTGCCATAATAACCTGCTCGCTATAGCCCGGCATATCCCACGGCTCGGGTGATACATGACTGTCGATAGGAGAAATTTCCTGTATCATCTTGCAAAAAAGTATCAGCTCTTCTTTGGTATCGAACTTTATAGAGCGTATTATATCGTAGCACTCGCTGTCATATGGCGGAAAGGTTTTGTAACCTAACTCCGTAAAGACCTTGCCGAACAATATACTCCCCTTTAGCGCGTTCATGACAATATGCGGAGCTAAGAACAAGCCCTGATAATGATAGTGATACCCGCCGTAGTAGGAGCCGACTTCCCTACCTATTGAGGGCGCGGTCAGTCTATAAGAAATCTGCTCAATGTACTCTTCTTTTCCTACGATGTAGCCTCCGCTCGGCGCAAGCCCGCCTCCGATATTTTTAATAAGCGAGCCTACAGCTATATCGACCCCCGCCTGGGTCGGCTCCGCGCTTTCCACGAATTCACCATAGCAATTATCTACCATTATTATAATATTTTTGCTGATATTTTTGATAAATTCGGTTAACTTCCCGATACTTTTCGCCGAAAGCGCATTACGCCAGCTGTATCCCCTTGAGCGTGTTACCAAAACAACCTTAGGAACAATATTTGAGATATATTTTGCAATAGTCTCATAGTCAAAATCATCGTCAAGAAGCGCTATCTCGCCGTACTGTATATTATAGTCCTTAAGTGAGCCTATGTTTTCTCCGGATATTACCTTATGCAGTGTATCGTATGGTTTTCCGCTAACCGAAAGCAAAGTATCATTGGGCCTCAGCAGTCCAAAAAGCGCTACTGTAAGCGCCTGCGTACCGCTTGTAATGTTAGGCGAGACTATTGCCGAATCGGTGCAAAACACATCCGAATAGACCCTTGCGAGCGTATCACGCCCGATATCGTCATAGCCGTATCCGGTAGATCCCTTAAGATGTCTGTCGCTTACAAAATTTTTTCTAAATGCCTCAAGCACCTTGCGTTGATTGTGCAAAGCGACATCTTCTATCCTCTCAAATGCTCCACGGCAAGCGTCTTCACATCTTGCAATCAATTCCAACAGCATATCATTTTTGCTCATTAGCGAATGTCTCCTTTGCCAATTTCAACGCTTTTTCCCTGTCTTGCCAATCCAGCCATACAGCATCAGCATACTGTCTTGCCCATGTTAGCTGTCTTTTTGCATAATTGCGGGTATTTTTTTTGAGCAGCTCCACCGCTTCGGGATATGCGCAGTTACCTCTTAGATATTCGGCTAACTCCTTATACCCGATTGCTTGAAAACTTTGCGCGTTGCAATTATTCGCAAATTGCGATTTGACCTCATCTAATAAGCCCTGCTCTATCATACTGTCAACACGCATATTAATTCGGTCATATAGAAGCTTGCGCTCGGCGCTTAGCACGATAATCAATGCATCATAACGGGGCTTGTTGATGTCGTCCGTCCGGCGCTCTCCCCCGCTTAAGCAAATCTCTATTGCGCGCAAAACACGCTTTGTATCGTTGACATGCAGCTTATTGTAGCTTTGAGGGTCAAGTATCTTTAGTTTTTCGTACATAAACTCCTTACCCTTATCCTCAAGCTCAGCGCGCAGCGCAATTCGCATTATATCCTCTCTTTGGGCAAACTGCATCGGGTAAAGTATGGAATTGATGTACAAGCCAGTGCCTCCTGCAATTACCGGCACCTTGCCCCGTGAACGTATATCCTCAATTATTTGAATGGCGCGTGATTGATACTCGGCTACAGAAAAGCTCTCCCAAGGCTCGATTATATCAATCAAATGATGAGGAACGCCCTGCATTTCCTCTCTGGTAATTTTGGCTGTACCTATGTCAAGCGCTTTGTATATCTGCATTGAATCGGCAGATATTATCTCACCGTTGATTGCTTGCGCGCACTCGACAGCCAAAGCTGACTTCCCGGTGGCGGTAGGTCCGGTAATTATCAAAAGTTCTTTCATATCTGCCTCTTGAACAGCTTTTCCAAATCTTTTTTGCTGTATTTGATATAAGACGGACGGCCATGGGGGCAAGTCGAGGGAACCTGCTGGTCGAACAAACCGTCAAAAAACAGCCTTATGGCATCGTCGGACAATACAGTATTGCCTTTTATCGCGCTCTTGCATGCTGTAGATATCAATTTGTCTCTAGTAAAATCAGATAATTTTGCCTCGGATAAAAGATTTTTTACCAGCTGGTCAAAATCCATATCGACAAGCGCAAGAGGCAATGAGCTAATTCTGTAAGAATTGTTGCCAAAAGGCTCGATATCAATCCCAATCGCGTTGATTTCATCAATTTTTTCTGCTAAAATTTCGTATTCTAAGCTGCTCACAGAAAAAATATACGGTAGCAGCATTGGTTGGATAGCTATCTCGCCGCATGCGCACTCCTTGCTCAGGCGCTCAAAGAGCACTCTTTCTGCAGCGGCGTGCTGGTCGATAAGATAAAAATTATCTGCATGCTCTACAGCTATATATGTACCAAAAACCTGACCAATAATGCGATAATCGGCACAAATATCCATGCTATTTTGACGCGATTCGCAAGGTTTTGAACTGTCTTCCGAAGAACTGACAAAATTATGCTGCCTATTAAATATGTCGCGCATTCTATCGGCTATCGGCGAAGAACTCTCTCTTATCTCAAAATTTGCCTTGTTAATGCTGTCAAAGATGTTGGGGCTGTCAAAACGCGCTGATGTATAACTTTCTTTATTATTGACAGTTAAGGGATTATTCGAATACGCGCTGTCAGCGTCGCAAGGATTATTTTCAGCGTATTTCGCCAGACTAGGCTCCTTGTCCAAGCCTTTGCAGACGCTAATTTCGTCGCTTTCCTTGTAAAAATTAAGGGTAAGCTGCCTGTTGCAGTTATCCAAAGCCTGCTTAATAGAATTAAAAACAAACCCGAATATTTTGTTGCTGTCGGCAAACCTTACATCGCTTTTTGCCGGATGAACATTTACATCAACTTCATCGCCGGGCATATCTATATTGATAATAATGACAGGATAGCATCTTTTCATGAGGTATTGCGAATAACAGTTGTTGATTGCCGTACCTAAAGTTTGATTGCTTATTATCTTGCCGTTAAGTATAACTGTCTGATAAGTTTTATTAGATTTTGAATAAGTTTT
>CAYTUT010000105.1:0-5985 GCA_964441295.1 uncultured Christensenellaceae bacterium
AAAGCGCGCTGAAGGTTTATCTGCTCGGTATCAATCTTTGTCAAAATCCGCAGGGTCAGGATAATACGCTTGACAATATGTGCATTTCTCTTGATATGACTTCGGAAGAGGTTATAAAAGCTTTTGAATACTGGGAGGCGAGAGGGCTTGTTAATATTGTGTCCCGTTCGCCGCTTAGCGTACGGTTCAATTCTCCGCGCGCCGCATTTTCTCCCAACAGGAAGTTTAACAAGGGCAAACACGCTGATTTTATCGAAAATCTCCAGTTGCTCTTCCCTGACAGGACGCTTTCGTCCAACGAGATATACCAGTATCTCTCGCTAATCGAGGATAACAATATAGAAGCGGGCGCCGTACTCTTGATAGTCAAGTATTGCGTTGACCTTAAGGGAGCGGGTATCCGTTATCCGTATGTTATAGCCGTAGCGAAGAATTGGATTGAAGAAGGGTGTCATACCGTCACGGATGTTGAGGATAGGCTAAAAGAAAGTGAGGCCGCTTCCGAGCAGATCAGAGCGGTATTAAAAGCGCTGAAACGCACCTCTAAGCCAGATATCGAGGACAGACAGTATTATCTCAAGTGGACAAAGAATTGGGGTTATGACGAAGAAGCGATTTTGCTTGCGGCAAAGACCGTGAAAAGAGGCGGCATGGAAAAGCTGGACATTTCGCTGGACGACTTTTTCAAACAAGGCATATTTACCGCAAAGGACATCAAGGAATACGCGAAGCGCCGCGAATATATGTATGATACCGCAGTGCAGATTAACAAAAAACTCGGCCTGTATTATCAGAGCCTTGATTATATTGTAGAAGCGTACATCAGCGTTTGGCTGCAGAAGGGTTTTGAACGTGAAGGGCTCATCGAAATTGCAAAATACTGCTTTATCAACAGCGTAAGGCAGTTGGAAGGCATGAACAAAGTTGTGGAAGACTTTTACGAGGAGGGAATCGTCGCCGAGAGCAGTATTACGGCGCACCTTGAGGGTCTGATCAAAAATGACAGTATCATTGCGGAAGTCATCGCTGCAACCGGCAGTACGCGCAATGTGACCGAAAATGACCGCAAGTTTTATATGACCTGGAGCATAACATGGGGATTCTCCGATGACGCGATATTGGAAGCGGCGCGGATTGCCGAGGGGAGAGCGTACTCCTTCACCTATATCAATAAGGTGCTCTCTAAGTGGAAGGAGGAGGGTGTGGGCGGACCGGTTCGCAGTGACAGCGCAGTATCGCCAACCGGAATAAAGCTGGATAGAGAATATAAAATCGCCGAAATCCGCAGCATGCTCAACGCCGATGAATCATACCGTTCTTTGGAAAACCAACGCAAAAAGCTCGCGCTCGAAATGTCAAAGTATCTAACTAGAGGCGAGAGTATTCCGGCGGATATGGATTCGCAATACGATAATATATTAAATGCTCTGCAAAACAGAATAATCGAACTGGGATACGACCCCGAAGAGCTCAAAAAATAATGCTCGATTGAACAAAACACCCGCTTGCAAGCGGGTGTTTTTTATTGTTGGCAAATATTTGATTGAGCGCTGATTATAGGTGTCAGACAGAAAGCGCCGGAGGGATTTTTTCCGCGAAAGCCTTTTCTCTTTTGTCGAATTCTTTCTTGTACACTGCAAGCGCGACCGGCAAAAATATCAATACCGACGCGGCGTCCGCGATAAGGCTTGCGAACCAAACTCCGTTAAGTCCGGCGAGATAGGACAGAAGCGCCACAGCGGGCACGAGAAAGACTAATTGACGCGTAAGCGACATAAAAAGCGCCGCTATACCCTTGCCCAATGCCTGGAATGCGATTATCGTAGTTATACCGAAGGCGGCGGGAATGAAAGAAAGAGACATCAGCCTGAATGCCCGCACTCCCAATTCGAGCGCCGCCGAATCGAGTCTGAACGGTATCAGAATGTATTCGGGTATAGTCAAAAACAACAGCATTCCAGTGAAAAGTATCCCGCCCGCAACCGTTATTGTCAATTTGTATGCCTTTTTGAAGCGTTCGCGGCTGCATGCGCCGTAATTGTAGCTCATTATGGGCAAAGCGCCCTGCATAAGACCAAAAACGGGCATAAATACGAAGGATTGGATGCGGCAATACACGCCTAATACTGTTATCGCATACATATATTGCTTGATAAGCAGGTTGATGAGCGTAAGCGATACCGAAGTAAGCGAATTGATGATTGTGGTGGGCAGACCGATACGCACTATAGCGGCGATATATTTTTTTCGTACGCGGAAGCCGCGCATGGATATGCTGATATCCTGTTTTCTGCGCAAAAACATAAAGAGCACATACAAGAACGCCGCGCCCTGACCGGTCACCGTGGCTACCGCCGCGCCTTTTATGCCCAATTCGGGGAATATCCATATTCCAAAAATCAACAGCGGGTCAAGTATTATGTTGGTAATTGCGCCGATAAGCTGGGCAAACATAGGCACGCGCATATTGCCGGTTGCCTGCAACATCTTAGCAAGAGTGATTTCGAGGAAGGAAAACATGCTTATCGAGACTACTATCATGAGGTAGGAAGCGCCCAGATCAATCACTATCTGGTCATCTGTATAAAGCCGCATGAAAGGCTTGCTGAGTGTCAAACCTATCACCACAAAAACAAGGCCGAACAGAGCGGCAAGAAATATGCCGTGCTGAGCGGTTGTGTTGGCCTCATTGTAATTCTTTTCGCCAAGCATCCGCGAGATGTAGGCATTAGCGCCCACGCCTATACCGAGGGCAAACGCAATGACAAGCATCTGCATAGGAAAGGCAATGACCATAGCATCAAGGGGCGCCGAGCTCATGCCAAGACTGTCCAATACCGGCGTGGAGTACCTTGCAATGTACAAAGAGTCGACCACATTGTAAAGCGCTTGCACCAGCATAGACAATATTGCAGGCATGCTCATGTTCATAATCAGTTTGCCCATGGGCATATCGGACATTTTTCTTGAGTTTAATCTTTCCATAACGCAATAAGTATATACTCAAAGAATAATATTAGCAAGAAAATTGAGCATTATTGTGATATAATTAGTGCATTAACCCGATTTTTATACGAGGTGTAAAGATGAGTCTGTCAGCTAAGGATCAATATACAATAAGAGCCGCTACGGCGGCGGATATACCCTCAATACTCGGGCTGATAAGCAGCCTTGCCGAGTATGAGCATATGGAAAGCTTAGTGTCTGCCAATGAAGCATTGATAGAAGAATGGGTTTTTCAAAAAAAGGTGGCTGAGATTTTTATCGGAGAATACCAAAGCAAAGCGGTGGCATATGCCGTTATTTTTAACAATTTCTCTACTTTTTTAGGCAGGGGAGGCATATTTTTGGAAGATTTGTTCGTGCTGAGGGAGTATCGGGGCAGAGGCTTCGGCAAGACGCTTTTGCAATACATTATTGACCTTGGCAAAGAGAGAGGCGCCGGCAGACTGGAGTGGTGCTGCTTGGACTGGAACAAACCTTCAATAGAATTTTACAAAAGCATGGGCGCAAAGCAGTTGAACGAGTGGCGCCTTTTCAGATTGGAGCTATAGAAGCGGCTGATATTTTTTTGCGAAATATGCGGTGCCTGTAAGGCAATTAGATATTGACAAAGCACACGCAAATAAATTATTATTTATATGTTTACTAAACTTAAGGAGAACGGTTATGGAAGGTACCTTTTGGGCTTTTGTGCCTGCGATTATCGCCATATTGCTGGCGCTTGTAACAAAGCAGGTCTATGTTTCTTTGTTTTTGGGTATATTTGTTGGCGGAATGTTTTTGGCGGACGGCAATCCATTGCTTGCGCTATCAAGGATATACGAGGCTATGGCTGGTCAGCTCGGCAGCGGCGCATGGATATTTATTTTTCTTGTGATGCTTGGAATAATGGTTGTTTTGATGACCAAGGCGGGCGGCGCAAGAGCGTATGGCGACTGGGCGAGCAAAAAGATTAAGTCAAGACGCGGCGCTATGCTTGCTACAACGGGTCTCGGCATGCTTATCTTTGTGGACGATTACTTTAACTGTCTGACAGTGGGTAGTGTCATGCGCCCCGTTACCGACAAGTTTAAGATATCCCGCGCAAAGCTCGCGTATATAATAGACTCTACGGCTGCGCCAATATGTATTATCGCTCCAATCTCCAGCTGGGCGGCGGCGGTATCAGGCGAAGTTGACGGCGACGGATTCATAATGTTTATCAAGACGATACCTTTCAATATGTATGCGCTGTTGACGCTCGCTATGGTAATCACCCTGTGTGTTATCAAGTTTGATTTCTTTAAGATGAGAAAAAACGAGTATAACGCGATGAAAAACAATGATCTGCTCTCAGGCGAGACGGATCTGCCGAGTGAAGACACCTCCGATATGCCAATCAGCAAAAAAGGCAAGGTTGTCCATCTATTGGTGCCTGTTATTATGCTTATAGGCTTCTGCGTGGGCAGTATGATATTCGTAGGTTACTATTATGATTGGGATGCGGGTATCGTCAATATGGGCGTGCTGCAGGCGAGCAATGTAATTGAGGCATTCAGCAACTGCGAGGCGGGCTTGAGCCTTGCTATCGGCTCTACGCTTGCCGTAATCGGTACAGCGATAATGTACGCGATTGGCCGTGTAATCAGCTTCAAAGAGTTCACCGACAGCTTTGTGCAGGGCTTTAAGTCAATGGTGCCGGCAATACTGATATTGATATTTGCTAAGACACTTAGCTCAGTGTCGTCCTCCCTTGGCACGGCGGAGTTTATTGAGAAAGTTGTGGATCCCAACCATTTGGCATTCGGTATAATCCCCGCCGTGTTCTTCCTGCTTGCTGCGGCGATATCATTTGCTACGGGTACTTCGTGGGGTACTTTCGGTATACTTATACCTATCGCAACGGCTGTTTTGGGTACCGCTCAATCATTGCCTGTAGTAGTATCCATATCCGCAATACTAGCGGGCGCGGTATTTGGCGACCATGTGTCTCCGATATCAGACACCACAATACTTGCGTCTTCGGGCGCTCAGTGCAATCACATCGACCATGTGAATACACAGTTGCCTTATGCGCTTACAGTAGCGCTATGCGCCTTCGTGACATATATTGCGGCAGGCTTTATCGCGCAGACCTCAATCGGCTTTGGTTGGGCTGCCGTAATCACCATTGCGCTCGGCGCGGTACTGCTTGGCGGCGCAATAGCGGCGATATACTTTATCAACAAGAAGAAGGGACTGCTGCTTGACGAGAAGTCTCTGCTTGCTGAGTCTGCCGAAGAGATAGCTTAAACTGAATAAAGAAAACTAATAAGCCGTAATTAACGGTATTCATAAATAAGGAGAGGGAAATATGGATTATAAGAAATATATAAGCAAGGTTGCTTATGAGATGAAGCCTTCGGGCATAAGAAAGTACTTCGATATCGCAGCGACAATGCCGGACAGTATTTCGCTCGGCGTGGGAGAGCCCAATTTTGTCACACCGTCAGTAGGTTGCGAAGCGGCCATTAAGTCAATTAAGGACGGCATTACTCGTTACACCTCCAACAGCGGATTGCAAGAGCTGCGCGAACTTATATGTCGTTATATGAAGGAGCGTTTTGCGCTAGGCTATGCGCCCGATGAGGTTATAATGACAGTAGGCGCGTCGGAGGGTATTGATATCGTGTTGTTGGCGCTGCTCAACCCGGGAGACGAGGTGCTTTTGCCCGAGCCGTGCTTTGTCGCATATGCTCCGGCAATAAGACTGGCAGGCGGTGTGCCCGTGGTGCTCAAGTGCGTCAAGGAAAACGGGTTTATAGTAACTCCTGAAATGATTGAAGCCAATGTAACCGACAAAACGAAAGCAATCCTAATGTGCTATCCCAACAATCCGACGGGCGGCATTATGACTAAGGATGAGCTTGAGGCTATTGTCCCTGTAATCAAGAAAAATGACTTGATAGTACTATCGGATGAGATATATGCCGAGCTTACATACGGCGGCATTAAGCATACCAG
>CAYTUT010000106.1:0-5863 GCA_964441295.1 uncultured Christensenellaceae bacterium
GTCGCAGGCACCATACTTTTGGCGGTCGGAATGTGCGGAGGCAGCGTAAGGATTGAGAATTGCGTGCCCGAACACATTGCCAGCTTGATATACAAATTGAAGAAAACTGCTTGCAATTTTAGATACTATAATGATACTATTACAATAAGCGCTTCGGGCAGATTAAGGGCTATTGACCATGTGGAAACACAGCCTTATCCCGGATTTCCCACCGATTTGCAGCCGCAGGCGCTTGCGTTCGCCACTATTGCGGACGGGGTTAGCGTTATCGTTGAGAATGTATTCGAAACACGATACAAGCATGTCCGTGAGTTCATCAAGATGGGCGCTAACATCACTGTTAAGGACCGAACGGCGATAATTCGAGGTGTGCCTTCGCTGATGGGCGCGACAGTCGGAGCAGTCGACTTACGGGGCGGGGCGGCGCTAGTGCTTGCAGGACTTGCCGCAGAAGGCTATACAACGGTGGAAGAAGTAAGGCATATCGACAGAGGATACGAAAAAATCGAACGTATCTTCGGCATGCTTGGAGGAGATATAAAAAGGTTAGATGAAAGGTAACGGCAGGGTAGTAGCGTTTTTTATAGTTTTATTGCTGGTTGTAATAATAATTGTGCTCAATGTGACGCTGTTCACTATTAGTGAAATTACCGTGCTTAATAAGGTGTATTCTGATCTAATTGTGCCCGGAGACATTGTTGCTTCTTCCAAGATTCAGATGGGAAGCAACATTTTTTCTCTCAGCGAGCGCAAAGCGATATCCAATATTGAGATAGCTAATCCATACATAAAGGTTACTTCTATTGAGAGGCGTTTTCCCAACAAGGTGTTAGTCCATGTGACTGTGCGCACCGCGGTTATGACGGTTGCAGTCAGCGGCAGCGACGAATACGCTTTGCTTGATTCCAATCTCAAAATACTCGACATTGTCAGCCAATACTCCAATCTTTACAGCGCGTCAACTAAGATATACGGTATCATGGTGGAATCTCCAGTTATTGGCAGCGTGCTCAATACAGCCAACCCGTACAACGGGGCTTTGGGCGTAATCGGCAATACGGCCAACAACGAGGATTTGCAAGGGGTAGCCTTTTTGACCTTTTTTGAGCGCATAACCTTTGTTGCGGATGCAGACAAAAATAATGTGCGTATCAAGATCAATTCGGGCGTAACATTTGTGCTTACCAACAACCAAAATCTTCAGGCTCAGCTGAGGTACTGCCTGGAGAAATACAAGCTTACCGATGAGCTTAGCGCAGAGCGCAAGAGCGGTTACTATTACTTCGCGACGGGAACGGGCTGGGTGTGGACGGCTAATATAGCGGATTTAGAATAATTTTATCATATATAAGGGATTTTTTTGGTCAAATAATTACACAACTAAACTTGACTTTGCTAAGTAATTTGTATATAATTAGTTTAATAATTATACGAGGTACATAAATGGCTCGCACCTGCGATGTGGCTGTGCTTGATATAGGCTCACAAAAGATAAGTGTTCTTATTGTAGAAAGACCCAATAATGGAATACTATCTGTTAAGACAATCAGTGAGATTGCCTATAGCGGTTTCATGGACAGCTCATGGATTGATGGCGAGGACACCGCAAAAGCAATAGGCGAGGCGATTGTCTCCGCAAGGGACAAGAGCGGCAACAAGATACGCAAATTGTATGTCGGGGTGCCGTCCGAATTTTGCGAGGTTAGGCTTGCGTCTCCTTCCATGGAGTTTTCCAAGAAAAGATGGGTAGCGCAGGCGGATATCGATTCCCTTATCGAGCGCGGCAATCCTTTTAGAAACGATATGGACGTCGTACTTGTCAACCGTTCGGCGAGTTACTATGTAATTGACAATGCAAAGAAGGTTGTAGAGCCGACGGGGCTCGAAGCGCGCGAGGTAAAAGCATATCTTTCGTATATTGCCTGCCGCAGAGCGCTTATCGATTTTCTCGAAAAGGCGTTGCGGATATGCGGCGTGCAGGAGACGGTGTATGCCAACTCCACTTATGTCGAGATGCTCGGTCTGTTCGAGCCGCAGATTAGGGACAAATTTGTCCTTTTTGCCGATATTGGCTATCTTACAACCACTGTTGCGATTATGAGAGGAGACGGACTGCTTCATATGCTGAGCTTTTCGCTCGGCGGCGCTCATCTTATAGCGGCGCTTGTAGACGAGTTTGAGCTTTCTTTCACCGAAGCTACAGCCCTTTATACCAAAATCAATCTTTCCTTTGACGCCAATGAAAATGATGTGTACAATATCAATGTCAACGGAAAGGTATTAACTTTGCCGGTAGTGAAGGTCAATACGGTTGCTCAACAGCTGATAAAAGTGCTCGGAGATTACATCAAAAAGGCTTTTTTGTATTCAAAATCCGACTATCCCGCTCATCACCCGTTACAGCTGACAGGCGGCGGGATAAGCGCCATTAGAGGGGCAAAAGAGTATATGGCAAAGCATATCGGCAAGCCTGTCGAGTTGGTAGCGCCCACGATTTCGCCCAACTATGCCAAGCCGTATTATTCGTCGGCTATTGGGCTCGCCGAATATGCTTTCGGGCGAGAGGACGAGCTAAAGAGCGGTGGTTTTTTTAGCAAATTATTCAAGTAGGATGTGGAGGGAATATGTTTAGCGGTAATGAATTTAACAACATAGACAGCTATAACGGCGAAGCAAGCAGGTTTGACCATTATGTCTGCAAAATTTTGGTTATAGGTGTGGGCGGCGGCGGCAATAATGCTGTCAACCGTATGATAGATGCCGGTATCGACAGCGCGGAGTTTTTAGCAGTCAATACGGACAAGCAGGCGCTTTTCACCTCAAAGTCCCGTCACAAGATGCAAATCGGCGAGAAGCTTACCAAAGGACTAGGCGCCGGAGCGGATCCCGATATCGGCAGAAAAGCCGCGGAGGAAAGCCGCGAGAGCATCGAAGAATTGCTGGAGGGCGTTAATCTTCTGTTTATTACCGCCGGTATGGGCGGTGGCACCGGCACAGGCGCCGCGCCTGTCATTGCAAGTATCGCCAAAGAAAAGGGTATCCTTACGGTAGCTGTAGTTACCAAGCCGTTCAAGTTCGAGGGTTCGCGCCGTATGGCCAATGCCGAGGCAGGTATAAAAGAGCTGAGAAAGTATGTTGACACATTGCTTGTCATCCCCAATGAGAAGCTGCTGTCTGTAGTGCCTAAGGGTACTCCTATAATGGAGGCTTTCCGCTGTGCTGACGAGGTACTCAGACAAGGCATACAGGGTATTGCCGACCTCATAGTCAAGCCGGCAATGATCAACCTTGACTTTGCCGATGTATGCACAATTATGAAAGAAAAGGGCTACGCGCATATCGGTATAGGTATCGGAGAGGGCGAGCAGCGCACGCTTCAGGCTGTGCGTATGGCAGTCAACAATCAACTATTGGAGACCACAATCAACGAGTCGACAGGCATAATTATTAATGTCACGGGCGGTCCCGACCTTACCATACAGGAAGTCAGCGAAGCAGGCAGACTGGTGCAAGAAGTGCTGGATGTGGGCGCCAATGTGATATTCGGCGCTAATGTGGACGAGTCTTTGGGCAATAAGGTCACAATAACCGTTATCGCTACCGGGTTTAGACCAACAGGAGAGAATGCGCATCATTCCTCTTACGGCGGCGAGCCCGCGGAGAAGGCAATCAACATCCCGGATATGACCTCTGTCGATGAGGATAGGCCCGGACTCTTCCCCAAAGAGGACAAAAAGCCTTTTGGTATGCCGTCGCCCAAAAATGATACGGACAATGTGGACAAGGGAAGAATTATCGTATCAGACAATGACCTGCCGCCCTTTATGAGAAAGCTGAAAAAATAATTGCAGGATTGTCTAATTGATTTTGACGGATTTTGACAAAAATCGCGGCAGTCCCAATAAAAAAATATCTTGATGTATTGCTCACCTTTGGTGAGCATTTTTTTTGCTAAAAAACTTCTTTTCGACATTCTTACCGATTATTCACAACGCTTGGCAATTTACAATTAGTTATGACTGTATATATCGAGCTGTTGATATTCGATAACTTTGCCCTTGACTACCTGATAGGATATGTAACATTGCTGTTTTTGAAAGCAGAAATCAAGATTGGCAGACTGTTGCTTTCGGCGGCGGCGGGGACACTTTTTGCTATATTTTTGCCTTACATACCTAACTTTTTGGCAATTTTTTATAAGCTTTGCGCGCTTGTTGTCTCTGTTGCTCTGCTAAGGAGATACACAAGGGGCAAGTCATTTTTTGCGGCGTTGGTCGCGTATGCGCTGATATCGGCGTTGCTTGCGGGAATTATAGTCCTTCTATTCAATATGAAGGCGAGCAGTATTGTCAACACCTTTGTATACGATAAGGGAGGCGCGATTGGGCTGATAGCGATAGGCGCGCTCATATTGCTGTACGGCTCCAGACAGCTTATCGGCTTGATGGCGATGAGAAGAGGACTTTCGGCAACTGCAAGTGTTGTGCTTATTCATGGTGGCATAGAAGTTAAGACGCACGGGCTTGTGGATACCGGCAACCGCCTAAAGGACGACAAGGGAAACGGAGTAATAATTTTGGGCGCTTATCTGTCAAAAAAATTCCAGTCATGTCCGCATAAAGGCAAAATATCGATAACAACAATTAACGGCGAAGGGCAATTTGATACAGTAACGATAGACAAATTGAAGATATATTATAAGGACAAGTTGAATACAATTAATTGTGTATGCGCTGCCCTGACCGAAAGGATTTTTCAGGGTTACGAAGTAATACTATTCGCCGAAGAGCAGGAGGAAATATGAAATTCTTTACTAAATTTTTTAAGTGGCTGGCTAGCCTTTTTGATGTTTTTGACAGGACGAAGAGCGTGCACTACATGTATGGCGAAGCGCTGCCTAAGCCCTTAACCCCCGAGGAGGAGAAGGAAGTTCTCATGCGCTTTGCCGAGGGTGATAAGGATGCAAAGAATGAGCTTATCGAGCGCAATCTCCGTCTAGTTGTTTACATAGCCAAAAAATTCGAAGGGAGCGTCAGCGATACATCCGATTTGGTTTCGGTCGGAGCAATCGGACTGATTAAGGCAGTCAACTCCTTTAATGTTGACCGAAATATTAAGCTTGCTACTTTTGCAAGCCGCTGTATTGAGAATGAGATACTGATGTACCTTCGCAAGGTTGTCAAGCAAAAGTGCGAGATATCGCTTGATGAGCCGCTGAATACCGATTGGGAGGGCAACGAATTGCTGCTTGGCGATATTATCGGCACAGACCCGGATGCAATCAGCAAGGAGATGGAGAAAAAAGCCGAGATTGACATCCTGTACAAGTCGTTTTGCAAGCTTAGCGCCCGCGAGGCGCTTATTATGAAGCTGCGTTACGGTCTTATGAACACAGAGGAAAAAACGCAGAAAGAGATTGCCGACATGATGGGCATATCACAGTCATATATATCAAGACTTGAGAAGAAAGTGCTTAGCAAACTGCGCAAGGAAATGTCTAAGTATATCTAAGCGGCGAAGCTGTCGCAATATCTTGCTGTATTGTATATCTAAGCGGCGAAGCTGTCGCGACATCTTACTGTATAATTAACCTCCATTATGCGTATGCCTTATTGTAATTAAAAACAAACAACCCGGCAGAGCTTTTTGCTTTGCCGGGCTGATGCAAATGCGTCTATGATACAATCTTGTCCCAGTACTAAATTAATACACCTCTGCGATGTGACTTCTTAATCGGGTAATCGCATTGTTCTCAAGCCGCGAAACCTGCGCTTGAGATATGCCTGACATAGTCGAAACCTCAATTTGGGTCTTGCCCTCAAAATATCTCAGCATCAAAATATCCCGTTCTTTTGAGGGGAGC
>CAYTUT010000107.1:0-5851 GCA_964441295.1 uncultured Christensenellaceae bacterium
ACCTTGGTTATAACAGCATTGCAATACAGCGCGGTACGAACAAAACGCTTTTGGCAAAATCTATCTAATCAATATGTAAGGGTTGCAAAGGTTGTTTGGTAAACCTTTGATTGGCGGCATAAAACAATGCCATCAATCCAGCTACCAACACAAAAACTACGGTATAATACAATGAAATAAACCATACCTTATTCGATATTGCAGGAAACACAAAATCCAGTATTTTTGCCTCGCATATACTTTTGAGAATTATATCCTTCTCATTATCTACGATGTAGTGCATGAGATAGTGCCACCCTGTTATCGCTCCCACACCGACAGGCAAATGCCAGAAGTTTTTTATGGGCATCCTAATGGTTGTCAAAGCGACCATGCCTCCGAAGTACAAAGCGTTATGGAAGACGGTAGCTGTAATTAACTGATAAACCGTATCTCTCTCAAAGAAGGTCTTAGCTGAAGCAATCCAACCCAAATTGAAAAAAAGCCCCGCCAAAATCGCCGAGAATGCCCCGATTGGCAACAGCGCCTTTGTCTTTTTGGATACAAAAACCGATATCGGGAAGAGAAAATAAGCAACCTGGCTAAACTCCAAGGGGACCTTGTAGTTCATTCCGATTATCTGAAAGTAAGTGTACTCAACAGCCTTGTAGGATATAAGCACAATGCACACTACAAGAAGCGCGATGCCTCTTACTACCTTATACTTGTCCTTTTTCAAGACAAAGACAGCAATATTAATCCCCGCAAACAAAAAAGCCCCTAATATATTAGCCCACAAATATCTCAACATCAACAATCTCCTTGCTTAGTACACTATGATTATTAGTTTTATTAGTGTTTTTAATCCTATTTGTGTTAATATCAATATAATTATAGCTTTTTCAGCAGCGTTATTTCCATTTATTGACAATTTTTAATTATTCACGCACCGCATACACCCTATTATAAACCACGCTGCTGCGTCTTGTGATGCGTCATAGACATCGTTTTGCTGTCAAAATCTTTGCTCCGCATAGCTTGATAAAATAAAAGCGCCAGATTTACTGGCGCTTGCTACGCGAAGGGCTTTTACGTTATTTTCCTCTTATTTCTTAACAGCAATGCCGAACTCAGCACAACAAGTATGGATGTAAAATTATGGACAACGGCGCCGGTAACGGGATTGAGTATCCCGAATGCCGACAGCAGCACCGCGACAAAATTAATACTCATAGCAATTACTATATTGCGCTTTATGGTCGAGAGCACTCTTTTTGAAAGCGTTAAAGTATCGGCAACCTTTTGCATATCACTGTTGAGTATCGCCATATCTGCAGTGTCGAGCGCCATATCGTTGCCCAGTGCGCCCATTGCAATGCCGCAATCTGCAAGCTTAAGAGAGGGAGCATCGTTGATGCCGTCGCCCAGCATGCATACCTTTTTGCCCGACTGCTGCAGTGCCGCTATTGCCTCTTGCTTTTGCGAAGGCAAAAGCGAATGTCTGATATTGCTTATTCCAGTTTTTGAAGCTATATGGGCGGCGCTTGCCTCGTTATCGCCCGTAAGCATGAGTATATCGTAGCCTTTCGCGATAATGCTTGAGATTATTGAGGGCGCATTCTCTCTCAATGTATCCGAAAACGACACCGCGGCAACGGCTTTGCCGTCTATTATGCCTGCTATCACCGTTTTGCCCTGCTGCATTTGCTCTTCAGCAAAGTCCTCGAGCCGTTTGGATAGCTTGGCAACTTTGATTGCGTGACCGTAGTTATATAAATTAACTGTCTTACCCTGAATTGCCGCCTCAATGCCGATACCTTGAATTGACCTTACCTCGTCCGGAACAGGCAGTGCTATCCCCTTTGCATATTTCACCGCGGCTTTTGCAATAGGGTGATCAGAATAAGCCTCAGCGCCCGCCATTAATTTGACAAATTCCCTCTCCTCCTCTCCGTCCTCGAGAGCTATCTCGGCAAGACTGATTTCGCCTGTGGTCAATGTCCCCGTCTTATCAAAGCACAATGTGTTCGCATGACTCAACGCTTCTAGCGCCTGCCCGCTCTTAATTAACACGCCGTTACGCGCGGCATTGCCTATTCCTGCTGCAATAGCGGTAGGCGTTGCAAGCGCTAAAGCGCACGGGCAAAATACTACAAGCACAGTTACCGCCCTAATCAGCGCTATATTATATGTTGTCCGTAAGGCATATGCCGCAAGCAGTCCCACAACGACCGACAATACAACGGCAAGCGGAACAATGAAGGACGCCCATCGATCTGCAACGCGCGATATCGGAGCCTTTTTGCCCTCGGCCTCCTCAACCAATTCTGCCATTTTGGCAATGGTCATGTCTTTGAGCAGCTTGGTAACCTTAATTTCTATCGCGCCTGTCTGATTGAATGTGCCGCCATACACTACATCGCCGACGGTGCGGTCGACAGGCAAATATTCTCCTGTCACTGAGGACTGGTCGACAGCGCTTGCTCCGCTCTCTATTATACCGTCGACGGCTATCATCTCTCCCGCCTTGGCAACTACTATATCACCTATCATAATTGCCTCTAAAGGCTTTCTAACAAGTCCCGACGCAGTCTTGACATACGCTTCCTTGGGTATCAGGGCAACCAATCTTTGTATCCCTGACCTCGTTTTTCTCACCGTAGCCTCCTCGATTATGCCGCCGACAGCCATGAGGAAAGCAACCTCACCCGCGGCAAAAATATAGCTGTGCGCATGGTCCGAATGCTCATGCGTGACAAGGCTTATTATCTCAAGGGCGATTGATGCAAGTATTGCCGTACTGATAAGTGTCGCCGCGGTAATTTTCTTGCGCGAGAGCGCCTTTACCGCATTAACAAATATAGGGAAGCCGCACAGAATAACCGCAATCCAGGCGGGACTGACATAATAAAACGGCATGAAACCTATCTTATGCCAATTAAAGTACCCCAGTACAAGAGAAGCAAGGGATACGGCAATAATTACAGCTTGTCTTATTATGCCTTTTCTTCCATCGGCTTCGGGAGACTTAGCTCTATGGCAACAGCCGCCGTCGTTATGCGCCACAGCGCAGCAGGCGGCGCCGTCGTGGTTGTTCGCATCAGGCTGCAATTTTGGCTTATCCATAGCGGCACAGTGCGGACACTTTTCCTCAATATTTTTTTTGTTTATACTTTCTTTATCGTTATTATTCATGACACACCTTTTTTTACACATACTTGTCCAATATATTTGAAAACCTCTCCAATACCCCGTAATCGCCGTTTGCAACTCCCTCTCTGACGCAATGCTCAAGATGGTTCTTCAACAACAGCTTGCCAGCGCGGTTAATAGCCGACTCTACAGCCGATAGCTGGAGCAATATATCCTCGCACGGCTTGTCCTCCTCGACCATTAGACGCACTCCCTTAATATGCCCTTCTATACTTGCCAATCTATTCTTGATTTCCTTACTGCACATCGAATTCATATTAGCCTCCTGAATAAACATTTAACACATCCCCCCCCCACTAGGGATAGGGTCAACTTAATTATATCACAACTTATTGCAAAGTCAACTAATTTTTCTAATATTTTTCTATTAGATTGATTGGCAACTTTTCTCTAACTAAGCTTCCTTTTTCTAACTAAGCTTCATGTTGTGCAGAGTGCAAAATCCTTTGCGTCTTTTGCCGTCGCTAAGGCGAGCCTATCTGCGTTACACAACAAAAAAACCGCCTGGGCGGTTTTTTTGTTAAAGTTAATTATCGGCTTTGCGTCTTACTGCAATACGGTTGTTGCCGTAGATATTTTGGCAACTTTATACTAGTTAATAAATTCGTCGTATATTGCGTTAATCGCTTTCTCGTAGTCTTCGTTGGATACTGCGACAATTATATTCATCTCACTGCTGCCCTGGTCAATCATTCTGATATTGACTCCAAAGCGTGAAAGCGCCGAGAAGAGTCTTGCTGCGGTACCGGGCTTGAACGACATGCCATGCCCAACGGTAGCTATTAGACTGAGTCCGCTCTGTATCTCAATTTTGTCCGGGCTGACCGCCTCGCGGATTCCTGCCAAAAGCTTCTCCATCTTGCCGCCTATCTCCGAATCCGCAATAACTACGGACATTGTGTCAATGCCTGACGGGATGTGCTCAAAGGATATGCCGTTGCGCTCAAGCACCGAAAGCATCTTTCTCGCAAAGCCTATCTCGTTATTCATCATAGATTTCTCAATGAATATGCTGGTAAAGTTTTTCTTGCCGGCGATACCGGTAACCAGTCTTTCGTGAGATACGATATTAGCGCATATCATTGTGCCCTCGTCCTCGGGACGGAAGGTGTTTTTGATATTAATAGGTATTCCCGCCTGCTTAACCGGGAATATACTGTCCGGATGCAGTACGTTCGCGCCCATATACGACAGCTCGCGCAGTTCTCTGTAAGAAATCTGCTTGATAAGCCTAGGCTTATCGACAATTCTAGGGTCGGTCACCATAAAGCCCGATACATCCGTCCAATTCTCGTATACTGACGCCTTCACAGCGCGCGCCACAATAGCTCCTGTAACATCAGAGCCGCCGCGCGAAAAGGTCTTTATCTCGCCATTTGGCATACTCCCGTAAAAACCGGGGATAACCGCGCGGCCCTTGACCGATGCCAACCTTTTGGCAACCAAATCATTGGTATACTCTGCATTAAAGGCGCCGTTTTCGTCGAAAGCGACGATTCCTTCTGCATCGACAAATTCATAACCCGTGTATTCGGCAAAAATCATAGCGCAGAGATACTCGCCCGTTGACGCTGCATAGTCGGGACGCGTATAATTTTTCATATCTCTTTCTATCTCTTCGAATACCGGAGTAAAATTCGTCTTTATCCCCAAATCCTTCGCGAGCGAAGCAAATCTTTCTTTGATCGCGTTGAATTCAAGCGTGCATTCGCCCCTTTCTTCTATTGCGGCGTGGCATTTATACAGCTGGTCTGTTATCTTTACATCATCCGCGAATCTTTTGCCCGGCGCGGATACAATTATAAATTTTCTCGTCAAGTCCGCATTAATTATGCTTGCCACCTGTCTGATTGTGTCAGCGGATGCCATTGATGTGCCGCCGAATTTGCATACTTTTACACTATTCATCTCTACTCCTATTATCTAAACATGTTATTGTTGGTTATCTTCTTTGCCTCGAGATAGTATCTCTTTTCTTCCGCTTCGCCCATGGAGAATGCCTTGCGCGGCAGTACGCCGTTTTTCTCGACATAGATAAAGATCTCGCCCTTTTGAATCGTAGGCATAAATATTGCTATTCCGTTGCTGCCCGCCACATGCAGCGTGTGCTGATACCCGTGCACATAGTCTTGCATTACTTCGGGATGCTCCTTAATATATCTGTCAATGTAGTTTTGTATCTCGCGTATAGCTACCGCCGCGCAGGAAGAAACATTGATCTCATACCTTTTGCCGCGGTAATTGATTTCGATAACGCTGTCACCGCATAGGCTTTCTTTCATACCGTCGATAAACTCTTCTCCGGCGCCCTGAACTACTCTGTGAATAGGCTCAAACAGCAATTCGTCATCATACAGATTGTTGAGCTCGCAAAGCGCATAACGGGCGGGGTGATTCTCCCGCTCCTCTTCGCTAAGACCCTGCTTAAGGTCATCCCAATATGCTTTTGCCGCGGCTATTGAGTGATTGCCGTCTCCAACAACGAACAAAATCTCCTTCTCTGTACCGTACTTTCTCATAAGGCGCTCTTTGTTTACAAGCATGTCAAGTCCGTTAAGGACTTCCTCTGCATTATCCACAAGGTATCCCTCGATATGACCGCCGTTGCCGTTAAGGTCCGAATCATAAAGCTTCTTCAGCTGGTGCCTTCTCTCGTATA